>NZ_JBKORF010000082.1:0-225000 GCF_047314685.1 Shewanella sp. BJSY2023SW001 | reverse complement strand
GGGCTTATCCATCAGCGCAAGGCCCGAAGGTCCCCTGCTTTCCCCCGTAGGGCGTATGCGGTATTAGCAGTCGTTTCCAACTGTTATCCCCCACAAATGGGCAAATTCCCAGGCATTACTCACCCGTCCGCCGCTCGTCATCTTCAAAAGCAAGCTTTTGAAATGTTACCGCTCGACTTGCATGTGTTAGGCCTGCCGCCAGCGTTCAATCTGAGCCATGATCAAACTCTTCAATTAAAGTTTTGGTTGATTCCGAAGAATCGACTCAATGAATTCTGTTCGTATGAACACTCTTCATCGAGTTAAATCGTTTTGTCGATTTCTCAATGCCTGTGAGTGTCCACACAGATTGCTTGATAGATTGTTAAAGAGCAAAGGAAGCCAGCCAAACATTTTAGCTTAAAGCATTCGATGTTTGAACCTTTGACTTCCAGACCCTGTCGCGGGTCAGTGGTTGCGCATTATAGGGAGCCTGAATTTTTGCGCAACCCCTAAAAGGCGATTTTTCTTATCAAAGTCTTCAAGTGTTCACTATTGCGCCAAGGCGCGCGCTAATCGACCAACTCAGGCCAATGATGCCAAGTATTTAGGTACATCGGCAATGCTATCCAGTACTACGCTCGCCTCATCCATAGCTTCCTGAGTCACCTCTTTACCACTTCTGACCAGGATCCGCACCGGGATCCCCGCCGCTTTGGCAGCGCGCATATCATCGGCCTTGTCACCGACCATTACACTGGCGGCAAGTTCCAGCTTAAGGAAACTGGCTGCACTGTTGATCATTCCCGCCTTGGGTTTACGACAGTCACAATCCTGTTTGTATTCACCTATGCCCTTCTCCGGGTGGTGCGGGCAGTAATAGATGCCATCGAGATCCACCCCCTTGTCGGCAAAGTTCCAATCCATCCATTCGGTGAGACTGGCAAACTGATCTTCAGTGTAGAGCCCACGGGCAATTCCCGACTGATTGGTCACCACCACCAGCTTATAGCCTTGGCACTTCAACGCCAGGCAAGCATCGAAGACACCTTCAATATATTCAAAATCATCTATTTGATGTACATAGCCGTGATCGACATTGATTACACCATCTCTATCCAAAAAAACCGCTCGGTTCACTGTTTGCCTCCCAGAAAGCGAATGGCAATATTATTCCACTCATTGCGGCAAAATGCACTGTGAGAACAGGCTTATGTTGTGAGCTTGACGGCAGAGGATAAGAAAAACCGGGCATTGGAGCCCGGGATAGGTGCCTCGCCCGGATGTCTGATGCTCGGGAGCACGCCCGCAGGGAGGCATCAGACATCCAGACTCAGCATGACCATTCAAACGGGTCGTAATCAGCGAGCACTCTGGCATACTCAGGACTCAGACCATCGGTGGAGAAGTAATACCCCTTGCCATCGTTGCCTATGTCATAGCGTATGTCGTCATATTCCGGCATCGCCAATAACTGTTGTTGCAGCGCCTGCTGCGCTTCGGCATCCAAGCTATAAGGGGGATAGCCCAAAACCGAAGCCTCAAGCACAGCGGTATGGCGACAACTGGCTTCGCGTATCTGCTGCGCCAGGGTCGAGGCAACTTCCCCACGTTGCAGTGCCAACCAACGGTTGGCATAACTGTCTACCATGTAACGGTCTGAATAGAAGAAGTGTTCTCCCTCTGATACACGCATCTTCAGGTCCTTGTGTTCAGGCGCCAGGATCAAACGGATATACTCTTGCACCGCATCCACAGTCTTCTCTGAGTCATCCCCCGCCACAGCCAACAACTGCGGCAGGGAAACCAGGCGTCCGTGTTGGCTGAACAACCGGATAAAGTCCACCAGTTCCAGCATGCTTTATCCCGGCAACAAGCCACGGGCCTCCAGAGCATCGGCTGCGTAACCCAGGCCGAATTTTTCCAGGGTTGATCTCAGCGGTGCCCCGGTTTGCCTGTCCCAACCAAAATCGTCATAGAACATATCCAACGCCTTTTGAATATCGTCCCTGTCCATCTTGATGGTGCCTTCATCGCCGAAGGCTTTATCGGGGTCCAGGTCGTAAACCCAATCGCAGAGCACATCGTGCTCATTGCGCATATTGATCTCATTCATTTGAATGATAGTCAGCGCCCGGTGCAGATGCAGTACCCGCTCGGCCATAAAGTCGAGCTCAGTCTCAGTCACTTCTTTACCTGTAACCAGAGAGAACATCTGGGATTCTATGGTGCTGTCTCCGCGGTAGTTACGATTCTTGTCCGGCGAAGCCAGCAAGGGGAACATCCAGTTACAGAGAGTCAATGAGTCGTGCAGCACGTTTTTCACCAAAGACCACTTGGCAAACTTAACCTTGGCCGGGTTTATTGGGGTATACCATTTCACCTTATCAAAGGCACCTTCGCCCCAGAATTCGGCGGCTATGGTTTCTATCATGTCCTGAGGCAAGCCACAGTTAACAATATTGATATGGGAGTGACACTGAGCATCGCGGTTAAACACCATATTGATCAGGGTGCCCACCTGCCCTGCGGTCTCACTGGCATGGTGCACAGCGGCGTTGGTCTTCTTATTGAAAATTTTCACCGAGGATTCTTTGTGGATATCCCAATAACCGAGATCCGGATTACGTCCATCCAGTTTCCAGCGCTCAATCAGATCCGACATGCCATCGGCCATATGGGCAATTTCCCCTTCGCGATAGGCGATACGGCGGTAAAAATCGATAAGAAACGCCGGATCTTTCTTGTCCCACAGATCCCATGGGATGCTGTCAAACTCCTCTTTAGGCAACAGATATTGGAACATATCGTGTTTTTTAAGGTATTTGAACAGGTGCGAAATCAGACCATAGTTACACCAGATGCCATAATC
Organism: Shewanella sp. BJSY2023SW001; assembly: GCF_047314685.1. Taxonomy (NCBI): domain Bacteria; kingdom Pseudomonadati; phylum Pseudomonadota; class Gammaproteobacteria; order Alteromonadales; family Shewanellaceae; genus Shewanella; species Shewanella sp. BJSY2023SW001. The sequence continues at coordinate 222,149 of NZ_JBKORF010000082.1, read as the reverse complement.
GTCGATCAGGTTGCCCCCCAGAGCACCTGTCATCGCATGTTCTTCCGAGCCCTTCTTGGTATCCATCAGATACTGAGGCGCCAGGAATCCCATGCAGACGTTGGAGATATGTTCGCTCTTACGACCATATTTCTGTTTCAGCTCAGGCACCTTGAGTTCACAGAAGCAGCGAATGGGGCAGGCATGACAGCCACCGGTACGCTTCATCCATTTGTTGGCGTACTCTTCACCGAAGTACATCTCGGCCATTGAGGTACGGAAGCCTACCTTGTTACGTTCATTCCACGGCACCTCGCCCAGCTCAATCTGCTGATCCGACTGCCCCCATTTGAGCCCCGGACGCGCTTTCCAGCGGCTGATACCATTGGAATATTCGGCCCAGGATTGCGGAGTTGAAGGCACAACCCCTTGGTTGTTGGCACCTATTATCCCCAGAATATGGTCATCGAGCCGACGCATGTTGGCATTATCGGCGGCAATAGCCACAGCCCCTGTGCCTATGATGCCTATCCCTTTAAAATTCTTTGACCCGAGCACGGCGCCATGCCCACCGGCAGAATGCCCTCCCTGAGTCATAATCACTGACAGCGGCACCTGATTCTCCCCCGCCTGGCCTATGGCAGCCACCTGGGCATTGGGGCCCATCATTTCGGCTATCATTGCGTGGGTATCAAAAATCCCCTTACCCCAGAGCGCGGCGGCTGATTCCAATGTAACTTTACCGTCTTCAACTCTGAGCCATACAGGTGCGGCGGCGCGACCTTCAATGGCGATGGCATCAAATCCGGCATATTTCATTGCCGGTGAAAAATGACCACCGAAATGTCCATCAGAAATCAGATGATCTTTAATCACCGGGCTGCGGGAAGTAATAGTTGTACGACCAGTACAAATCACCCCAGAACCGGTTAGCGGGCCGGCGGAGAATACAATAATATTTTCAGGATCTGTGGCCTTGATATTATCTTTATGGCCATCCCAAAGAATCTTATAGCCTATCCCCATACCACCAATATAATCATGATACTTATCTGTTGACTCTGTTGTAATATCACCGGTTGTTAAATTAACTCTTAATACTTTACCGGCCCATCCGCCAAGTTTATCTGTCATTTTCTATTACCTCATTAACCGATCAGGCCAGTATATTTTTCATATTGTTCGAGTGCAGCTTCCGCCTGTTCCCAGGTATAAAACTTAATCGCACCGGTTGGACAAACCTGGGCGCAAGCCGGTTCGCCCTGACACAGGTCGCATTTCACGGCTTTCATTTTGCTACGCACAACTTTGATCACTTGTTGCGGACATTTATCGGCACAATAACCACAGCCGACACAGCGCTTTTCATCTATCACTTTAGCGCCGGTTTCCGGATGAGTTGAAATAGCCTGCTGCGGACAGACCTCTGTACAAACCTCACAATGGCGACAAGTGGCCGGCACCACAGTGCGATCGCCGCACTCACCCCGCTGCTCTGTGTAATTGAATTGCACACCATGAGGCCCATAGTTCATGTTGTGTTCGACTTTGACCCTTGCCAGGGTTGGGCTGCAATCACCTTCATGGTTCCAGCCACAGGCGATTTCACAGCGACGGCAACTGACGCAGATAACCGGATTAACCACCATCAATCCACCGGGTAACACCTCAACCTTTTCATCGCTGTCGTTGTCGCTGCCACAACCGGTAAGAAAGCTGATAAGCGTTCCACCATAGACAGTGCCTACGGCAGCTCCCATACTCCCTTTCAGCATTCCTCGTCTGGTAATCATATTGCGTTCCTTAATTAGTTTAAGAAATATTATTTAAATATGCATACACCAAAAACCCGACGACTCATGCTAATTAAATCCAGACATTTTTTCCCAATCTGAGTCACATTTACTCACAAGTAAGCCAGCCAATCTCATTATCTAAAACCATAATCAAATATTAAAATTACAATCTTCTCAAAATAGAAAAATACAACTTAGACTGAACCTGCGCTTATCAGTTATAGCTGGAACATATTGACGATGGTCACAGACAAATTATTCAAATCAAATAGATTAAGCCTCGCATACATTCCTAATTAGAAATCCCGACAGAATCTAAAAACTTAAAGGAATGGGAAATGATGAAATTCAAGCCTAAAAACGCCTGGTGGAAACTATCTCCACTGGTGGTTTGCTTATTGGCTGCATGTTCCGATGGCGATGACGGCCAAGTGGGTCCTCCGGGCGAAGTGGGGATCAATATTGCCAAAGCCAAATCACTGCAGGCCAATATCGAAGCCGTCACCATAGATGAGCAAACCCGGGTTTCGGTCGACTTTTTCTTAAGCGACTCCAACGGTGTTGCCGTGACAGGACTGGAACAACTGGAACAGGTTTCAGCCTTGGCCATGGGCATAGCCAAGTTGGGCAGCGCCCAGCCCATGTACGGCGATTCAAAGCCAGTGGAGGGACGCTATGAAATAAGCCGCGCCCCCCAATGGATAAGCTATATCAATAAACTGGTTGAGCCGGGGACAGGGGCAACAGCACAGGCCGCAGCGCAGTGGCAAGCCGGGATTGAGAGTGACTGCAAACTCGATTGTTTGCAAAGCCTGGGCCAGGGGCGTTACCGTTATCAATTCAGCAAAGCACTCAATCAATACCCAAGCTTTGAAGGGCTCGATACCCAGTATGAGAGTGATAAGACTCACAGGGTCTATCTGGAACTCAAACCCGCTGCCGACAGTTCACCGAGCAGTATGCTTATCAACAGTGTCTATGACTTTATTCCGGCAACCGGCCAAGCCGCCGCAGCCGAAGACAGCCGGGTACTGATGGATCAGCAGCAGGCATGTTATCGCTGCCACGGCAGTGACAGGGATAACAGTGAGGCGCGTTTGTTAATGCACGGCAGTAAGCGTTTTGCCTTTGAAGGCTGTGTCATGTGCCACACCAGTTATTCGGGCGACCCTGAAACCAGCTCAGCGCTTGATATGGCGACCCTGACACACAAAATTCACCAGGGCGACTATAAGGTCGTTGGCTATCGGGGCCATGAATATGACTACAGCCAATTACACTATCCCGGTGATATCAACGACTGTAAAAGCTGCCATATTCCTGATGCGGCGCCGCAGGCCAGTCAATACTTTATTCCCGGCAGTAACAGTTGCCTGAGCTGTCACAGTAAAGATGCCCCGGATGACTGGAATGGCAGTGCCAGTGCGTTATTCCACGATAGAGAACTCTTCCCCAGAGGGTGGCAACAGAGCTGCTCCGGTTGCCATCCGGACGCCAGTAATCCTGAGGGCGCAGGTAAAATCCACCTGAGCCTTGGCAGGACAAGCAAACTCATCAAACAGGAGTACGCCTTTGCGATCTCCTCCGCCGCTATCAATGGCGACAAGCTGAGTATCAGCCTGGATTTTCGCAGTCAAGGCCGCCTGCCTGCAGACGATCCGGCCATTGAGTCTTTGTGGCTGACCGTCAGTGGCGATCCTGAGCCGCTTAATCGTCCGCTCAACAATGGTCAGCGCAAGATTTGGAATTTGACCAACCCTGGGGATGACGTCACCCTGGCCATGCAGGGGCACAGTCTCAACGCCGCCATAGGCCCGCTTCAGATAGCGGATTTCGGTGAGCCGGACAAGACTCAAGTTCGGGCAAAACTGGTTGTCTGTGCCGATCCCAATACAGGTTTTGCGGTGGCTTGCGATACCAGCTCTACCCGAATCGAAGTGATTGCCGCTAACCCCTTGTCGCTCATCGGCGCCCCGGCGAGCAGCAAAGCCATTGCCGATGAAACCGCTTGCCAGCGCTGTCATGACAACGATATGCAGCAGCGGGTTGTCAGTGCTCATACTCTGGCCAGTCATTTCCAGCCAGGTAATGACAGTTGCGGCAGTTGTCATGCGCCTCAAGGTGCCACGGCGCTGACCGACAAGAGCTGCAACGACTGCCACAACAATGACACCAATATGTACTTAAATGCCGGGCTGAAACACACTCCGGGCATGGAGCAGATAAAAGCTGTCCGTACCCTGAATAACAGCCTGAATTACAGGGAAATGGTGCATTCGCTGCACAGTGGTACCCGTACTGTGGCCGGTATGGGTGGCGATCGAGAAACAGCCACTTATCCCAAGCCAGCCAATGATTGCCGCGCCTGCCATAGCAAGGGTCAACTTACATTGGATGGACTGAGCCAGAGCGCCTCCGTGTTGGTCGCCACTCCCGGCGCCACCGAGAAAGGCCAAATAGCCGAATATTCTCCCACAGTTGCAGCCTGTGGTGGTTGCCATGTCCAGGTGGACGATTGGGCCAGCCATGCCGAAGCCTTCGGTGGCGTTTTCCAAAAGGATGCCAATGGTGGACCTGTGTATCAGAGCGGCAGCGAAAGCTGCGCCATCTGTCATGCCGAGGGACGTAATAACGGTGTCGACAAGGTACACGGCCTCGAGGATTGAGCCTCATTGCCTTATCGGCCAAAACGGCGCTTCGGCGCCGTTTTTATATGCAGTTTTTATCAATTCAGGAGCTCAAACCTGCCAATCCGACACAGCTGCCATGATAGCGCCAACTGAGCACTGCTCTGCTCGAAATCCACCATCATCTTGATCGATGCAGAAACAGGAAGCCCTAGTGGTTTCCCTTTATTTATCTGAATATTCGCTGTAGTCTTAATCGGATCAAAACCGAATAACGTATACAAAGACGGGATCTATGAGTCGAACTACCCCCATCGTTCATAAAACGCGCACTCAGGTTGTGGTCGAAGTGTTGCGGGAAAAAATTCTTTCAGGGGAAATCGCAGCCGGTGAACCGTTGCGTCAAAGCGCCCTGGCAGAAGAGATGAATGTCAGCCGGATTCCGGTCAGGGAAGCCCTTTTGCAACTGGAAGCCGAGGGGTTGGTCAAGTTTGAAGCCCATAAAGGCGCCACGGCTACCGAACTATCGGTTGAACAAGTCAGCGAGTTATTTGAACTCAGAGCACTGATTGAAACTGATCTCCTTGCCAAAGCCATTCCAAACCTGCAGGATGAAGATCTGCGTCAGGCCGAAGCCGTACTGGACAAACTGGAATCCGCCTTTAAACAGGATGATGCCGTGGGCAGTTGGAGCGAACTCAACACAGAGTTCCACACAAGTTTGTACCGCGCCGCCAACCGTCCCCATACCATGGAAGTCGTACATGGTCTGAACACCAACTGTGATCGCTATATCCGCTTACAGTTGTTGCTGACAGGCGGGATCCCCCGAGCCGAACAGGATCACAGGGATCTACTGCAATTATGTCGGCAAAAGAAAATAGATGAGGCCGTGGTCCTGTTGAGGGCCCACATACTGCACGCTGCCAATGCCATTCGCGAATTGGTAGCCCAACAGGTGAGCTGAAAAATCACGACCCTTTCCAAGCAATAGCGCTTTAGTTGTCCAAAAGACAGATCTGGCTTCTGTCTTTTTATTTTGAGAGTAAATTCAATGCAGTACGCCACTATTACCGGCTGGGGAAAGTGCGTTCCCCCTGCCGTACTGACCAATCATGATCTGGCCACCTTTATCGATACTTCCGATGAATGGATTAAACCCAGAACAGGGATTAGCCAGCGTCATATAAGCCACGTCAACACTTCTGAATTGGCCACAGTCGCTGCCCAGCATGCACTGGCCGCCGCCGGCATAGAAGGTAGCGAACTGGACATGATTATCCTGGCCACCGCCAGCCCGGACACCCTGATCCCCAACATAGCCTCGACCGTGCAGGCCAATGTAGGCGCAACCTGTGCCGCCTTTGACATCAACGCCGCCTGCAGTGGCTTTCTCTATGGCGTAGGCCTGGCCACCGCCCAGATAAAGAGTGGTCAATGCAAGAAAGTCCTGGTTATCGGCGCCGAGCGTCTCAGCTTCTATCTCGACTGGTCAAGAAGAGAGACCGCAGTACTGTTCGGTGATGGTGCCGGTGCTGTGGTGCTGGAAGCAACAGACAGCCCATGTGGCGTACTGGGCTATGAGCTCAACAATGACCCAGGTGGCCGCGATATTTTGAAGGCCAGTTTCGGGACGGGTATGGATAGATTTGTCGCCGAGTCGCTGGACTTCTACATTCAGTTCGACGGCCAGGAGATTTTCAAACGTGCCATCAACGGTATGGGTAAACTCAGCGCCCAAGTATTGGATAAATGTGGCTTGGATAAAGAACAAGTCGATTGGGTAATCCCCCATCAGGCTAACGAGAGGATCATCGACACTCTGGTACACAGAATGAAGATCCCCAAAGAGAAGGCCTTCGTCAATATAGCCAACTATGGCAACACCTCGGCCGCGACCATTCCCATCGCTATCTGTGATGCGTTGGAAAAAGGCATGATCAAGCCAGGACAACACATTCTGTCCTGTGCCTTCGGCGCTGGCCTCACCAGCGCGGCCTTGCTGCTGAAATGGGGTGATAGAGTCACACCGCTGAAACAGAGCGATGCCGAGCTGCCGCCATGCGAGCAGACAGGTATTGAACTGGTAAAACGCGCAGTAGACTATTTCTGCCATCGCGATAAGGCTTAAACGAATTAAGCAGAACCCCAAACAAAATGCCGTTCACTTTCAATGAACGGCATTTTCGTTTTTAGATGCCATACTTGGCCAGGAATAACATGTCCGGTCGCAACAAAAAGTTGCGCTGACGAATATAGAGTAAAATGCTTGCCGAAATAAACTCACTCAATTATACCGCTTTCTAAAAAAGAGAAGGCCTCGAGGTCTTATTCGCACCTTCTCTTAGGTCAGTTCTTGGCCCTACTTGAGCGGTTTGCTTATCCGGATGACTACCCGACGGTTACGGACCCGTTCATCACTGGAATCATTGGATGCCACATGCCGCCGTTCGCCGTGTCCTTCAGTATGGATCCTGTCTCCCGGGATACCCCGTGCGACAAAAAAATCTTTAACGGAATCAGCTCTCTGTTGTGAAACCTTCTGGTTAATGCTGCGGCCGCCATAACTATCGGTATAGGCATCAATCAGCACCAGCTCCACTTCAGGATCATAGGCCAGATACTCCTGCACCCGCGCCAGCTGCGCCTTGGAATAACGGGTCAACTCAGTCCCCCCCATCTCATAGGTAAGCACGGTAAAGGCGATATCATCGAAACTGTAAGGCAGTAGATTGGCCAGACACTGCTTGAACTCGCGGTATTTCTGGGCAAAGTTGGCCGCGGAAAGGCCGACCGCCACCGTGTGGCTTTGGTTGTACCAATCGCTGTAGTAGAAAGTGGGTTCCATGCCGCGATCCAGCTCAGTCAGCATGGACCAGGCGGCCTGTTTCGGCACTTCGCCATTGAAGTATTTCTGGTAGCTCAACTCGGTAATCGCCTTTGATGTCACCCCGGGACGCCAGGCCGGCGCTTTGCTCATCAAGCGAGCATGAGTCACTGCATCAGGCTTTTGCCACATGTCCAGAGTAAACTGCAGATTCAGCTCTTTACCCGCATGACTGGAAAACACAGCTTTGCCGTAGGAGGGAATATCGTGCTCGAGGCTGCAACCTATGGGGGTGTTTTGCGCCACACGCCAATGAGAGTCGTCGAGTGACGCCACATAGTGCCTGAGATCCGCCATCGCCGACCACGGCAGACAAAGAGTCGACAGCAGAAACAGTTTACGCCACATAGAAATCTCTCTTTTCACACACCATGTTGTCTCTATCGGCAAAGAAATTCATTCCTTTAGCCTATAAAAACAACAATCGAACATGACACCCTGTTGATGTTTTAGCATAATAGCCGCTTCGTTATTTTCCAGGGGAAATGCATGACTCAGCCAAGCCTAGCCAACCAACTCAAGCACAGATTCAGGGGCTATTTCCCTGTGGTGATCGACGTGGAGACCGCTGGCTTCAATGCGCAGACAGACGCGCTGCTGGAGATTGCCGTCAGTCTGCTGAAGATGGATGCCGAGGGCAATCTGGGAATAGACAGAACCCTGCACTACCATATCGAACCTTTTGAAGGCGCCAACCTCGAGCCGGAGGCGCTGGCATTCAACGGCATAGATCCCAACAACCCCCTCAGGGGCGCCGTCAGCGAGAAAGAAGCTTTTCTGGAGATATTCAAGGCGGTGAAAAAAGCGCAGAAAGCAGCCGACTGCCACAGATCTATCATAGTGGCTCATAATGCCGCCTTCGATCACGGCTTTGTCAGCAAAGCAATCGAGCGCAATGATATCAAGCGCTCGCCGTTTCATCCCTTTGCTACTTTTGACACCGCCACGCTGGCCGGATTGGCCATAGGACACACAGTACTGGCCAAGGCCTGCAGCTTGGCCGGGATCCCCTTTGACAACAAAGAAGCCCATTCGGCGCTTTATGATACAGAGCGCACCGCCGAGCTGTTCTGCTACATAGTGAACCGCTGGAAAGCTCTTGGCGGCTGGCCTTTGCCTGCCACTGCCGAAACCGACACCCCGCAAGGGGATATCTAAACCGGCTCAGACATATAAGCCGACTAAAACTCTGGGATTTCCTGGCCTCAAGCCAAACTATTTGAGCGTTTGGCTTGAGGGTGCATCAGCAACCACCGACCAGTGACCAGAAAACAAAGACAGCCCGGCTCAAAACCAAGCTCTTGAGCCTCATATTTAAAGCCCGGTGCGACTGTCGAGTTTAAGAGCCTTAATCAAATCGAACACTTCATGGATCTCTTTAAACACTTGCTCTATGTCTGCGCTGAGATCCAGCGGCTTGAGTAGATCAAGTTGCGGCTCAAAATAGCTATGCTGACAGGCTATTTTGACAAACAATCGCCCCTGTTTAAAACAGGCTTCCAGCTCACCTTGATAAAATCCTGATAGTGACAACAAACGTTCCATGGTCACTGTATTAAGCACATATCTGGCTTCAAGCTGATCGTCACTGTAAACCTCAAATCTACGCTCAAAGTCCGGGTCTTCCAGCTTTACCCGCGTGAGTTTGCTTCTAAACTGCGCCAAGCCATTGGCCATAAAACCTTTATCGCGGCGCACCTGGATGGTGGCGGAAAATCTCTTTGGCAGCTCGAACTCTATCACTATGCCATCGAATAGCGTCTTATATTGGGGACCATTATCGTTCTTGCCTGTGCGTTCGAGTAACGTCAGTTCCCTAAGCAGAAAAGGCACATTAAGATACTTGCCTCTGACTGAGTTTTGAAAATAACCTTTGTCATAGTCGGGAAAGAGACCATAGTCTTTATAGCTTTCCAGTTCAGGCAATCCCGGAGGATTGAACGCAAAGCTTTTACCGAAATAACCCAGCAGTAAAGGATAGATCTCCTCGACTATCTGGGTACGCAGTTCACCTATCTCACTGCCTGCCCAGATATTGGCCAACACCACCAATCCCAGGGATACCAAGGCGCCGCCAAAACCAATGAAAAACACCCCATCTTTAAAATCCAGCATGAAAGCGCCATAGAAACTCATGACAAAAAACAGCAAAAATGCCGGAATGCCGATAAAGGTGAGAGGCGCAACTATCTTTCTACGCTCTTTATACCTGGCAGCGGCGGCCTCTCGTACCGACTCATAACGCCGACACTTGGGGGCAATCTTTTTCCCGTAATACTGGCCGAAGGCCAGCTTGTCCTGCTCCGGGATCTCCAACTCCATTGAATTCATCCTGTTTTCTTTATTTTTGCCATTTTTGCCGAGCCAGCCCGTGACTATCCGACAATAGTCTCTAAGCCTCAGACTAAGCAGTTGGCAAAATGCACAACGAACACTGAGACTAACACTTCCCCCATTAACCGCAGCAGTTCACCAAAGGTCTCTTTTACTCCGGTAACCCGGCGTGCTCCAGAGAACAAAAACGCTGTCGAATAAAACTATTCTTACGTAGGGCTTTAAAGAGACAAAAATCCGATGACTCTTGTCATCGGATAATATTTATTTCGATAATATTGACGGCATTACAGCTTTCCTTTTCAACAAGGAGCCACTGCGGGTTTTATACCCGGAACAACAACAAACTTGTCTCGCTGTGCCGACAAAACTCAGGCGGCGATTCGTTGTTTCAGTTCTAACCAAGCGTTATCCACCAGACGATAGTCGGCATCTTCAAGCTCTTTAGCTGCCAGTTTCAGGCATTGTTGCATCCGCTCATTCAAGGCATCCAGCCCTTGCTCTGACTCGTTTTCCAGCTCGGCCAGCACCACGGCAAAATGCCCCTGCAGGTAACCGCTGGCAAACAGGGCATCATCGTCACCGCCGGCCACTATCTCGCCAATCCACTGCTCCAATGCCTGTTCGTACTTCTCTAACATGCTCTACTCCGCTAAGTCTGGGTTGGCCACCTGATACATCACGTAATCCCGGTAACCTGTCACAATTCGATAATAGCCACTAAGTTCGCTATCCAATTTCTGGTCGCCACTATCCACGATAAGCGGCCTGCCTTCAAGTGCTTTTAGTTTGCTTTTGGTGGCAAGAATGATGATATTTTCCTTGCCAATGCGCCGGATAAGCTCGGGCGACAACTGCTGATTGCCACGGCCAAGAATATGTCCTTGGCCACCTATCAGGGTAATGACCAACTTAACCTTTTGATTTTCAGTGGCGCTCAATAACTGCGCCGCATTAAGATCCGAGGCCAGCAGGGTCTTGTTCTGCACCAGATCCACCCCGAGCAGAGTGTTATCGAGCCCCAGCTCCTCCATCACGGCCGCCACTGTACTGCCGGAGCCCATGATATAGAGCTCATCTTCCATATCGCCGACCACCTCGGCGGCAATATCCGCCAGCACCAGTTCATCTACCTCGCGGCCACCCATCTTCACCGCCTGGATATATCGCGGCTCGGCAGGTACTGTCATTTCACCATAACGCCGCGCCCTTACCGTGCCTTGGCGGAAGGCCTCTTCATCTATGTCCATCACATCGGCGCTCATCAGACTCACCAGGGCACCTTCCAGCAGCTGCTTCAATACCAGCCCGGATGCGTGGGGAGTAATGCCGTAAACACCCGAATGAATTTTGACCCCGGCCGGTACACCGAGTACGGGGAAGTGCTCACCGACAACGCCGTAAATATCCCTTGCCGTGCCATCGCCGCCGGCAAACAGTAGCAAGTCCAGCTCCTGCGCCATCAAGGCCTTGGCGGCAGCCTGGGTATCACTGCGACTGGTATCCGTTGCCGCCTGGTAACACACCTCGGTGCGAAAACCCAGCTTTTGCGCCAAGTCGGCGCCCATGTTCCCCGAGGCGGTATAGATTTGCAGGCGCTCGGCAAAAGGTGTTATCACAGCCAAGGCCTGTTCCATTCGCAGACCGGCCTTGGGGGTGGCACCCAGGCTCAGCGCCTCTTTTGCCACACCGTCACTGCCCTTGAGGGCCACACTGCCTCCAAGCCCGGCCAGCGGATTAATGATAAGGCCCAGTCGAAACATTTTACTCATAACTCTCTCCGGCAAATGATGCTCTGCTCTTGTAAGAAATCATCAGGCGTCAATGGGGTCACTCTGTGATTGACGCCTGGAGTCGCTACCCGGAATAGCCAGCACGGCCAACATGGACAGCAAGGCGCACGCGGCGGCAAACACCCAACACCAGAAAGCGCCGCTGCCATCGCCCCAAATCAGGCCACAGATCCAGGTACCCAAAGCGCCGCCGACGCCAAAGCTCAAACTGGCATAAAGTGCCTGGCCCTTGCTGCGGTGACTGATATCAAAATTACGGTGCACAAACTGGATGGATGCCGCATGGGTCAAACCAAAGGTAAAGGCATGCAGCAGTTGGCTGAGCCCCAAAAGCAACATGCTTTCGGCGCCAAAAGCCACCAGCAGCCAACGCAGCGCCGTCATGCCTATGCTCACCAGCAGCAGCGTCTTGACCCCATAGCGACCGAGTAACCTGGGCGCTATCATAAACATGAAGATTTCCGCCACAGCCCCTAGCGCCACAAAAATACCGGCGCTGGCCTCTGTGTAACCCACCTGTTTGAGATAAAGCACGAAAAAGCCGTAGAAAGGCCCGGCGCTGGCTTGTAGCAACATGGCAGACAGTAAAAACCACAGCAGCGGCCGCCCGAGTTTAAGTGCCGGCTTATCCTGCCCGGCCCCCGCCGAGGCGCGATTCGAAGGCAAAGGTAAGGCACAGCCCAGTAACCCAAGAAACAGACTCAGCCCCACATAGAGCAGCACCTCGGGGCCAAACTCCTTGATGGCCCAGCCAGTACCCACCACCAGCACGATATAGCCGACACTGCCGAAACTTCGAATGAGGCCATACTTGTTGGCTTCAGTACCCAGGGTTTCCAGGGTGATCACCTCAAGTTGCGCCAGAATCGCATTCCAGAAAAAGGTATAAAGGGCCAGACTCAGCGCCAGATAGAGAAAGCCGCCATGATAAAAGAAACTCAGATAGGTCAAGGCGGCGGCAAAGGCGCCGAGCTTGATAAGCTCAGAGCGCATGCCGGTGCGATCCGCCACCAGCGCCCAGACATTGGGCGCGACTATGCGGGTTGCCATGAGTATGGCCAGCAGGAAGCCTATTTCGGCGGCATCGAAACCGCGGTTGTCAAAAAATACCCCCAGATAGGGCACCATGACACCGAGTATGCCAAAGAAAAAGAAATAGCAGGCAGAAAGCCAGGCGAGCTGTCCCCCTGCGGGAAACAGTCCGCGCATTTATCGCATTCCAAGTACAGGTGTAAGGCTGCTGACATCCTGGTTTTGGGCCCGATGACGCAGCAAGTGATCCATCAAGATTATCGCCAACATGGCTTCGGCAATGGGCACGGCGCGGATCCCGACACAGGGGTCGTGCCGCCCCTTGGTCACCACTTCGGCCTCTGTGCCCTGCACTGTCATGCTCTTGCCTGGCACGCTGATACTGGACGTGGGTTTCAGCGCCATATGGGCCACTATCGGTTGCCCGGAAGAGATACCCCCGAGCACACCGCCGGCATGGTTGCTGTCAAACCCGGCAGGCGACATCAGATCTCTGTGCTCTGAGCCCTTTTGGTTAACAACGGCAAAGCCATCGCCGATTTCAACGCCCTTGACCGCATTAATCCCCATCAGTGCATGGGCAATATCGGCATCGAGCCGGTCAAATACCGGTTCGCCTAGGCCGACCGGCACATTGGTGGCCACCACACTGACCTTGGCACCGATGGAATCACCGGATTTTTTCAGCTCGCGCATATAGTCATCCAACGCTTCCAACTTGGAGGCATCGGGGAAGAAAAAGGGGTTCTGTTCCACCTGCGTCATATCCAGAGTGTCGGCGCAGATAGGCCCAAGCTGGGAGAGATAACCCTGGATCTCAATGCCGTGTACTGCCTTGAGGTATTTCTTCGCCACGGCCCCTGCCGCCACCCGCATGGCAGTTTCACGCGCCGAGGAGCGGCCACCGCCGCGATAATCGCGCAGGCCATATTTTTGTTGATAGGTATAGTCGGCATGTCCGGGACGGAACAGATCTTTGATATTAGAGTAGTCCTGACTGCGCTGATCGGTATTTTCAATCAACAGGCCGATGGAGGTGCCTGTGGTCTTGCCCTCAAACACGCCGGAGAGAATACGCACCTGATCCGGCTCTCGCCTGGCGGTAGTGTAACGGGAAGTCCCCGGACGGCGACGGTCGAGATCCTGCTGCATATCGGCTTCAGTCAGCTCAAGCCCTGGCGGGCAGCCATCGATAATGCAGCCCAGTGCAAGCCCATGGCTTTCACCAAAAGTGGTGACGACAAAGTTCTGACCTATGCTGTTTCCCGACATCCGCTTAATTTCCCCCTAGAGATAAAGTGACCGGCCGTAGAGGTTCGGCCATCCGAACCTCGGCTTTACAGGCCCATTGGCTAATGGGCCGCTTTATTATTCACTGTCTTTATAGATGGCGAACAGTGATTGATTTTCAACTAACTGATCTTTTGTCAGCACAAACACCCCATCGCCGCCATGTTCAAAGCTGACCCAGGTGAAAGGTACATCGGGGAAAAGCTCAATCAGATGCACCATGGAGTTGCCCACTTCCACCACCAGAATACCCTCATCTGTGAGGTAGTCGGCGGCGTTGGCCAGAATGCGCTTGGTGATATCCAGGCCGTCTCGACCGGACGCCAAACCAATTTCCGGCTCATGGCGATACTCATCCGGCATATCGGCAATATCTTCGGCATCGACATAAGGTGGGTTGGACACAATCAGATCGTACTGCGGCGCTCGTGGCACTGCGCTGAAAAGGTTGGACTGCATGGGAAACACCCTGTCCATCACACCGAGCGACTCAACGTTTATCTGTGCCACTTCCAGTGCATCCTCGCTGATATCCAGCGCATCGACCTCGGCTTCTTCAAACTGATAGGCACAGGCGATGGCGATACAGCCACTGCCGGTGCAAAGGTCGAGGATCCGTCTTACCGGCTTGTTGTACAGCCAGGGACCGAATCCGTTTTGGATCATCTCGGCAATCGGTGAACGCGGTACCAGAACCCTTTCGTCCACATAGAAGTCCAGCCCGGCAAAACGGGCGGTGTTGGTCAGATAAGGCACGGGTAAACGCTCGCGTACCCGGCGAATGATAAGCTCAACTATTTTGTGTTTTTCGCTGCTGGTGAGATTGGCGTGGATCACCTGCTGACCAATGTCATCGGGCAGATGCAGGGCGTGAAATACCAGGGAAACCGCTTCGTCCCACGCGTTATCTGTACCATGACCATAATAAACATTGGCGTCATTGAAACGGCTGACGGCCCAGCGCAACATGTCGCCTACCGTCCGCAATTCGGTGACGGCTTCATCCACAAAGATCTTATCCAAAATCTGACTCCGGCTTTATTCTTATTCCGCCCCCATTGTAACTGAAGTCTGTTCAGAAGAAACAGGATTCAATAAAATAGCCTAATGAACGAAGAAAACGACAAAGAAGGCCTGGCGGAATTTCAGGCACTGGTATCCGGGATCACCCCGCTCGACCAGGATAAGCGCCATTTCCGCCCGCCGAGTAAAACCAAGAAGCAACTGGCTGAAAAAGAAGTTCAGATCCAGGCGGACAGTTATTTTTCAGACGTTTACCAGCCATTATTGCCAGTTAACGGCCCTATGCGTTGGTGTCGGGACGATGTAGACGCCATGGAAGTCAAACGTCTGCGTAGAGGCGATTATGTGCCTGACTTTCTTTTGGATCTGCATGGTTACCGCCAAACCGAAGCCAAGCTGGAACTGGCGGCCTTGATCCAGGCCTGTATCCGTGAACACAGCCCTTGCTGTAGTGTCATGCACGGCTACGGCACCGGCATTCTCAAACAACAGTTGCCCATGTGGCTGGCGCAGCACCCCAAGGTCAAAGCCTTTCATCAGGCCCCCAAAGAATGGGGCGGCGATGCGGCGCTGCTGATACTGATAGATATTGGCGAACATCCCCACCGACGCTAACCGCAGTTGAGCTGCCCCTTTACAGACTTAGCACTATAAATGCAAAGAACCCGGTCATGGCCGGGTTGCTTGTTTTGCTGATACTTTACCCAAGAGTCACCTTTTTAATCAGTTAAGGCGCTTGAGTTTAGGTTAATCGCCGCCCTGAAGGCTGCTTTAATCTGGAACCACTAGGCGATATTGTGCGGTCCTTGTTGCCACATCACACTTGCCTGCTGCCCATGCACATCGATAAGTGCCACTGACGAAGTTGCAAATAACGGCGGCTCAATACCGGCCACCAATTCACTGACCATATAACCCAATAATGGCATGTGGCCTATCACCAACACCTTGTCTGCCTTAAATTGTTCGGCGTAAGCCTTAACCAGGCTGGCAGCCATTTCCGGGTCGGCCGATGGCACCAATTCATCCAATACCATCCATTTACGCGGTTCAGGAAAATGCTTTCCCAGCTCCTGCCAGGTCTGCTGTGCTCTGAGATAAGGACTCACCAGCACCAGATCAAAGGCAGAAACTGAATCATTCAGCCAGTTGCTCATCTGTATCGTATGGAGGCGTCCGGCATCAGTCAGTATTCGCTCCCGATCCGAGGGTGCGTCGAAACTGGCCTCACCATGGCGCATTAGAAAAAGCTGCATACATCACTCACTACAGAAAAAAGTTCTTATGGTTCTTTGTCAATTGTAGCCCTTTATAGCGCGGCAACAAACCGCACAGCTCTCAATCTTTAGTCGAAAAATCCAAGAGATATTTGCCAAAAAAGCATAAGGCTATCAATATATAACAATCTGTCTATACGGGAGTTATCCCTTGAGCACTTGCCAGTCTGTCATTTCCAGCCCCAATGACCACCGCAGCTATCGTCATCTGACTCTGACCAACGGCCTGCGGGTATTGCTGGTGCAAGATATGCATTCTGCCCAGGCCGCCGCATCCATGGCGGTTAATGTCGGCCACTTCGATGATCCCCAATCCCGCCCCGGAATGGCGCATTTTCTTGAACACATGTTGTTCCTGGGGACAGCCAAGTTTCCCGAGGCCGGAGGCTATCACAGTTTTATCAACCAACATGGTGGCAGCAATAATGCCTGGACGGGTACTGAGCACACCAACTTCTTCTTTGCCATAGATCCCTTGGTATTTGCCGAGGCGCTGGACAGATTCAGCCAGTTCTTTATTGCGCCGCTGTTCAATCAGGAATTGGTTGAAAGAGAAAGACACGCCATAGAATCTGAGTTCAGTCTCAAGCAGAAAGACGATATCCGCCGTATCTATCAGGTATTGAAAGAGACGGTTAATCCGGGGCACCCTTTTTGCAAATTTTCCGTCGGGAATCTACAAACGCTGGGCGGAGACGAGCAACAGCTCAGGGAAGAACTGCTTGCCTTCTACAACAGCCATTACAGCGCCAACCTGATGACCCTGTGTCTGGTGGCTCCGATGGCAATTGATGAGCTGGAGCAGTATGCCAGACGCTATTTCTCGTCAATAAAAAATCATGACCTGCAAAAATCCTATCCCGAAGTGCCACTGTTCTCCTGTGAGCAACTGCAAAAGCAGATCCACATAGTGCCGCTTAAAGAGCAAAAGCGCCTGACCCTGAGCTTTGCCCTGCCCGCTATCGATCGCTTCTATCGCAGTAAACCACTGACCTTTATCAGTCACCTACTAGGAAGCGAGAGCCACGGCAGCCTGTTTTCCAAACTCAAGGACGCCGGCCTTATCAACGGACTATCTGCCGGTGGTGGCATCAACGGCTACAACTTCAAGGAATACAGCATCAGTATTCAGCTGACCGACAAAGGTTTGAACCAAACCGACAGGGTGGTTGCAGCCTGCTTCGGTTATATCAAACTCATTGCCGATAAGGGATTGGAAGATTGGCGCTATCAGGAAAGAGCCAATCTACTCAAACTGGCATTTCGCTACCAGGAACAGATAAAAGCACTGGATCTGGCCAGTCACCTAAGCATCAATATGCAGCACTATCAGGTTGAAGATACCGTCTATGGCGACTATCGCATGGATGGCCTGGATGTCGCTGAAGCCAGGGCACTGATGAGCCTGATGACTCCGGATAATATGCGCCTGCAACTGGTGGCCCAGGATCTGGATACCGAACAACAGGCGGCCTGGTATCACACCCCGTATCAAATTAAGCCCATAGAAGACGCCAGGCTGGCACTGTGGCGCAGCGCCGAGGCTGAAACCGGAATGGAGCTGCCAAAACCCAATCCTTTCATCGTTGAAGACGCCATAGCCCGAAGTGAACCCAGTCGGCATCCTGAGCCGGTGATTGTCGCCGAAGGCGCCGGTTATCGTATCTGGCACAAGAAAGATGATGAATTCAATGTCCCCAAGGGGCATCTGTATCTGTCTCTCGATTCGGATCAGGCCAGCCCCACTCCAAGACATGCCGCCTTGACCCGGCTGTATGTGGAGATGCTGCTCGATCATCTGACCGAACACACCTACCAGGCGGAAGTGGCTGGCCTCAGCTACAACATCTACCCCCATCAAGGCGGGCTGACCCTACATTTAACCGGTTTTACCGGCAATCAGGAAACCCTGCTGTCGCTGCTGATAAATAAGGCCCGGGAGCGCAGTTTTACCCAAGAGAGATTCAACCTTATCAAACGCCAGTTGCTACGCAGTTGGTATAACCATGCCCAGGCGAAACCCATCTCCCAGCTGTTCACAAGCTTGACGGTAACCCTGCAAAAACGCAGTTATGAACCACTGCGGATGGCAGAGTTATTGGAAGATATCACCCTGGACGATCTGCACGACCATGTGAGCGCCTTTTATGAAAAAATCTATCTGGAAGGCCTGGTCTATGGTGACTGGCTGGAGCAAGAAGCCCAGTCTCTGGGAAAACGACTCAGCCATATTCTGTCACTGGTTTCCAAGCCCAGCCGTGAATCGGCAAGGGAGTTGGTCAACCTTCAGGGGAAAGGAACCGTACTCAGGGAGCTGAACATAGCTCACCCGGACAGCGCCATCATAGTCTATTACCAATCCGTGTTTGCCACTCCGGAGAAAATGGCGTTGTTCAGCCTTTTGAATCACACCATGTCATCGACTTTCTTCCACGAGCTGCGAACCCAAAGACAGCTCGGTTATATGGTGGGCACTGGTTATCTGCCGCTGAACCGCCACCCGGGAATGATCTTCTATGTACAGTCACCGACCGCCGGGCCACTGCAGTTACTGCAAGCCATAGATGAGTTTATCGCCGACTTTAACTACGCCGTGATGCAGATAACCAATGAGCAGTGGGAAAGCACCAAGCAGGGACTGATCAACCAAGTCATGGAACATGACGCCAACCTCAAGACCCGCAGCCAACGTTATTGGGTCAGCATAGGCAATAAGGATTACCACTTTAATCAGCGTGAACTGGTGGTGGCACAAATCAAGCGCCAAACCCGGGCCGGGCTGATTAAGTTTATGATGGATAAAATGCGTACCAAACACAGTGACCGTCTGGTGCTGTTCAGCACAGGAGAGCAACACAGGCACCTGGAACGCCTACAAGCCGGTTCCTTGATCACTGATTTACGTGCCTTCAAACAGCAGGCTGAGCAGTTTAACCTTTAATCTCTGGGCTGCACTTGCTTAAACGGGGATTTTTTCATCCCCAATCGGTATCGCAGATTATCCCAAGAGTAAGTAAATCAGCAGCTGGAAACAAAAGGTATTATATTCAATATCAGCACAGCGTGCTTTTTAGCTGTCATTACAGTTCAATCTACCAACAGTAACATTGAACAAATTTGAGGTAAGCTTATGTGATAGAAAGGTTTAATTTTGACAATCAGGTAACTTTCTGAAAGAGTTATCACTCACGATACTGGCATCACTCATTATAAAATTTACTAAATTTATGCCTAATTTCCTGCACGGCCTCACACTCTCCTTTTCACTGGTGCTTGCCGTTTTATTCTCTTTGGTATCGCCGCCTCCGGCCTCAGCTATTCCAATCCAGTTGAAATCCGATGTGTACAGCGTTCCTGAAGGACTATCGCAAAGCACAGTTACGTCAGTCGCTGAAGATCCGGATGGCTACATCTGGGTCGGTACAGTAAATGGGTTAAATAGGTTTGATGGAAAGTCCTTCAAACAGTTTTTTTCCAACGATGGCTCTGGATTAAACAGCTCATTCATCCGCTCTTTGATCTATTCAAAAAAATACCAAGCACTCATTGTCGGAACAGATTCTGGACTCTCAAAGTACAGCCCTGAAACTGAAAGGTTTGTTGATGTAAATGTCTCAGAACCAGTACTAAGCATAGATGAAAATGAAGAAAAACTCTTTATCACTACACCAAAAAACACCTATACTTTCAATGATATATCAGAAAAACCTATCCATAAGAACGCAACATCTGTAAAAAATATTAAATCCGGTATCTTAATAAATAATAGTGAGTATCTGCTCACCTACTCGGGTGAGTTATTACATAACAATAAAACTATCAGCCTAAATATTGAAAACATTGAAAAAATTTCTGATTCCCTGTATGCAGCCAAAAAAGATGAAGTCATTGAGTTTATTGATGGGAATAGAGTAAACTCCATTCCTGGGACATACGACTCTTTAGGGGGTGACAGTGAGCACCTTTACTATACCTATGGAAATAGCATCTTCAAGCTGAACAAAGATAATTCAAGTTCTTATATTGGAAGAATATCATCAAAAAAGTACTCTCTTAAAAGCCCATATATAAAAAAGGTTAAAAATGGAATCCTACTTTCAAATATAAACGAAGGATTCATTTATTTGAAGAGTAGTAAAAACTTGCTAAAGAAGCTTGATATAACTAACAAGCCAACTTGGTCATTAAGCTTAGATAATAGCGATAACATAGTTATTGCAGACCAAAGTGATAAAATAAGAATTCTAAACGGCGACCTTGTTAAAAGTGAAAGTTTTGATAGTAAACTCACTGGTCCAAAGTCAGTGTTGAGTGACAATAACAGATTCTTAATTGGAAATAGTGAAGGGTTATTCCAACTATCTAAAGATACTATGTCCATTAAAAAGTTAATGGCTACTCCTGTATCCGTTGTAAAAAGAATAAAAGATCAGTTTTTAATTGGCACAGTAGGTGGTCAGATAATATCTTTAGATGCGAAAAATCTAACCGAGATCGAAAGTTTTACTGTAGACAGTCAATTCCCAGTTTTTGATATAGCCATTTATAACAATGACTTGTACATTGCAACACAAGGTGGTCTGTATAAAAAAGACACCAGTGGCATCCATAACATTTACTCTCATGATATGGTTTTCTGCTTATCGGCAAACAAGAATAGCGTTTATTTTGGAACACCTAAAAACATACTTAGATATGATGGAAAAAATACTTCATTATTTTACTCTAACAATAAGTCTATATTCTCGATAGTTGCAACAGATGAATTAATTGCCGCATCATCAATAAAAGAAGTTATAGTATTTAAAGACAACCATGAATTTGTAATCAACTCGAGTTATGGCGCCCAACTGGAATATAACTCTCAAAGTGGCGCCTTAATTAACGACAAGTTACTATTCGGGGGTAACTCAGGTGCAAGCATACTAGACATTAGCGAATTATCTGAATACATCAACTCACAAGAAAGAATCATTCCAACCATTGACTCTTTACTAATATTCAACATAGAAGAAAATATTGGCGACGGTGTGCTGAATAAATCTATTCAACATACAGAGAAAGTCGTATTAAAGCATTCAGACTACCCCTTCACTCTAAAATTCAGTGCACCCAGCAGCGATATAGATAATATCGAATTCATGTATAGCATGGAGGGACTTTCTGATGACTGGATTTCATCGAAAGGAACAAACTCAGCAACCTACACCAACTTATCTCCTGGTACATATAGCTTTCATGTTTATGCGATTAATCCTTTGACTAAGCAGCAAGGCATCACCAGAACACTGCAAATTGAAATAACCCCGCCTTGGTGGCTCTCCAACATTGCCAAGGCGCTCTATGTTTTGATAATGCTGCTAATACTGACGGTTATCACCAAAGCCGTGCTGCGCAAGAGAGAGATCCAGCGCCAAATAGCCTTGAGTGAGGAGAGGCTAAAGCTCTCCCTCTGGGGTAGCGGTGATGAGATGTGGGACTGGGATATAGAAACTGGTCAGATATACCGCTCCAATATCTGGGGCTCCCTCGAGTTTCCCCGCGACGGCCAGCGTTCCGGCCATCATGGTGAAGAGAGCAATATTCACCCTCAAGATAGAGAGCGGGTAAGAGAAGCACTCAACAAACACTTTTACGGTGAAACAGATCATTTTGAAGCAACCTACAGGGTTAAAAGCAAAAATGGTGAATGGCTGTGGATCCTCGACAGAGCCAAAATTGTTGAGCGGGATGAGCATGACAATGCCCTGCGTATGACGGGAACCATCAAAAACATCAACAGTTTCAAGACAGCAGAAGAGCAGCTACGCCTATTCGAGCGAGCGATAGAGAATATCTCGGAAGGCATGTTTATTCTGGATGCCGATTTCCATTATGTTGAGGTTAACGAAGCCTGCTGTGAACTCACCCAACACAGCCGCAACCAGTTGCTCGGCACAACGCTGCAATTCAGCCGTTATCCTGACAATTACAATCAACAAATAAAGCAGTTATTGCAACAATACGGTCGCTGGAGCAACGATATAGAAGCCATTAAGGGCGACGGTTCAGAGTTCCTGATGGAGCTCACCATAGATGCGATTTACGATGAGCAAGGGATCCTGACCCATTATGTTGGGGTGTTTTCCGATATCTCCCGTCGTAAACAGCAGGAAGAAGAGCTGCGTAAGCTCACCAACAATGATCTCCTGACCGGTCTTCCCAACCGCTCCAACTTGCAAGTCACCCTAGGCAACCTGGTGAAGAAAGATCATCACCACACCCTGATGGTGCTTGACCTGGATAATTTCAAAAAAATCAATGATTCACTTGGTCACCAGATAGGTGATGAGCTTTTGATCCTGGTAGCACAGAGGCTGCAGCAATCTATACCCGGACACACCAATCTTTATCGCCTAGGTGGGGATGAATTTGCCATTCTGGTGGACAAGAATCCGGACATAGGTTCCAGTGCAGTGATAGCCAGCCGGGTCATAGACGCCTTCGGTCAAGCCTTTGAACTGGTAGGCGAACAGCTGGTTGTCGGCGTTAGTATAGGCATAGTGCTTTATCCCGAAGACGAGCAAAATGAGCAGGCACTGCTGAGAAAGGCCGATATTGCCATGTACCATGCCAAGTCTGCCGGAGGTAACCGCTATCAGTTCTACTCTGAATCCTTGAACCGCAATGCAATTAGGCAGTTGGAGGTAGAGAATCTCATCCGCGAAGGCCTGAAAGACGATCTGTTTGAAGTCTATTACCAGCCCAAAATAAATCTGCGTAGCGGTTTAGTGTCGGGTATGGAGGCCTTGGTCCGCTTGAATCATCCTCAGCATGGATTAATCCCACCCAATGATTTTATTCCGCTGGCAGAGGAAAATGGTCTAATTATTGAAATAGGCGACCTTGTTATGCGCAAGGCCTGCTTTGCCGCCCAGCAGTGGCGTGAACAGGGATTGTTTGATGGCCGTGTGGCTGTCAATTTGTCGTCGCGACAATTCGCCCTACCCGATCTGCAGCAAAGAATCGCGTCAATTTTACGTCTGACCCGCCTACCTGCTGCTAATCTGGAACTGGAAATCACTGAAGGGACAGTTATCAAACATCCTGAAAAAGCCATCAAAGTCATGCAACAACTGGCAAAAATGGGAGTCTGTCTGGCACTTGATGACTTTGGCACCGGCTATTCGTCCCTGTCGTATCTGAAGCGATTCCCCATTCACAGCTTGAAAATAGATAAAGCCTTTGTTGACGATATCGATAAATCGGACAGAGATTTAAAGATGGTCGACTCCATCATCACCATAGCCCACAATATGGGGCTTTCCGTTGTGGGCGAAGGCGTAGAAGAACCCTCACAACTCAGTATTTTGAAAGCATTAAATTGTGAGGAAATACAAGGATTTATTTATAGCAAGGCGGTTTCTGAGGCTGAATTTTCTGAATATCTGAAACAAAATATGCCTGAATTATCAAGCAAAAAGAACACAGTTTAGCAACCAAGCTCGAACAGCATAAAAACCAAAAAACCATCAAAGCAAAACCAATTTAAAGTTAAGACAACATTTCTGGCATGACTCCTGCTTTATCTCTCTCAGCGTCAAGAAGTTAACCGCTGACTGTTACCACTACCCTGAGAGAGATAAGATAATGATTAAATTTATAGTTGCTACCGCCGCCGTTGTTACCAGTTCACTGGCTTTTGCCGCAGTTCCCCATATCAAGGTGTTGAATACTCAAATAGCTGCAGTACCTCACATTAAAGTGCTAAACACTCAAGTCGCCGCTGTGCCACACATCAAAGTGTTGGATACTCAAATCGCTGCTGTACCACACATCAAAGTGCTGGATACTCAAATAGCCGCAGTGCCACACATCAAAGTGCTGGATACTCAAATAGCCGCAGTGCCACACATCAAGGTGCTGGATACTCAAATCGCTGCTGTGCCACACATCAAAGTGTTGGACACCCAGGTCGCTGCTGTACCACACATCAAGGTGCTGGATACTCAAATTGCTGCAGTACCACACATCAAAGTGCTGGATACTCAAATAGCCGCAGTGCCACACATCAAGGTGCTGGAGACTCAAATCGCTGCAGTACCACACATCAAGGTGCTGGAGACTCAAGTTGCAGCAGTGCCACATATCAAAGTCGTTAACTCTGTTGAGAACATTGCGTAAGGGGTTCCAATATGATCATATCAATCAAAAAGTTATTGGGTCTGACCAAACCAGAGCGTAAAAGAGTGAAACTGCCGGAGGGTCTGTGTCACCTGGAAGTGGTGCCAGCCAGAGGCTGGTGGAACTAATGGAACAGCGAAAAAATAAGGGAGCATTTATGCTCCCTTTTGCTGTGATTTGGAATCAATAGACAACTCTAGAAAGCATGCTTGCTATCGCCGGGTCGAGTGGTTTTGCGGTGCGCCAATTGCCTATGTGCATTAAATAACAACATGGCTGCGGGTCCCAAAAACAACCCAGCAGCCACCCAACGTTTAACCCCCATTCCTGCCTTGAAGGCTGAATGTCCCAGAGTGTAAGCGGAGACGCCCATAGTCCCCGCCAAAGCCATCGCGCCTGCCAGTATCAGTGTCAATTCGCCTCACCTCACTTGTTGCAGCGCATCCCTTCACTGTCCAAAAGAAAGTCGGAATACTACCCCAGCAACGCTCAAAATAACAGCAAAAGGTCAGTAATTCGCCACCCGAGGCAGGCAAAAAAATGGTTCGACAAAATTGCCTGACAACCTACCCCCTGGCGCTACTCCAGCCTTAACAGCTCACCACAGGACTTTTGCAGCAGACTGCGACAACGCCACAAGCCAAGTAGTGCCACCAACAAGGCGCCACTGAGGGGAGCCAACAGCCACCATTGCCAGTGAGGACTGACTCTGAGTTCAAACACCTGAGTTTTCAAAAGCCAGAGCGCAAACTCCGCCACTGTGACCGCCAGAATGCCCGCCACGGCACCTAGCAGTGCAAACTCCAACGCCGTGGCAAGCTTAAGCAAGCTTCCCGGCGCGCCAAAGGTGCGTAGAACCGCCAGTTCTCGTTGGCGACTGGCCATGCCGGCTTCGGTCTGCGCTATCATCACCAGGGCACTGGCCAATACCACCAGCACCAACACCAGCGTCAGCGCCAAAGATACCTGGGCGACTATCTCTTTGAGCTGAGCCACCATGGCCCCCACATCTATGATGGAGACAGTGGGGAAATTACGGATAATCTCAAGCACAACGGCCTTTTGACCATCATCCAGATGAAAACTGGCCATTGAGGTATAAGCAAAGGGCGCCAAGGCTTCCTGACTGAAAATCATAAAGAAGTTGGGTTGCAAAGTTTCCCACTGCACAGAACGAATACTGGCCACCTTGACAGTCAGCGTTTGGTTATCGATAACAAAACTCAGGCTGTCTCCGACAGTAATACCCAAACGCTCGGCCACCCCGGACTCCACTGACACCTCATCGGTTTGCCGATTAAAATGGCCGTCAAGGATCTCATTGTTGGGCGGCAAGGTATTTCGCCAGGTGAGATTCAGCTCCCTTGAAATCCCAAGGCGCCCTCTCTGCCCCTGTTCCTGCTCTTCGGCAGTGATCACCTCCTCACCATTGATGGCGCTGAGCCGACCGCGGATAACAGGATAGATATCTGTGGCAGCAATCTGGCGCTGAGCCATAAAGTCCGCCAGCGGCTCTACTTCGTCCGGGGCTATGTTAACCAGAAAATAGTTCGGCGCATCCTCAGGCAACTGCTTCTGCCATTCGCTGAGCAAGTCCTGACGCAACGCCATTATGGTCAGCAATAACACCAAGGCGCTGGAAAAGCCCACCAGTTGTACAGCGTTTTGTCTGGCGCGGCGCCGAAGGCCCGCCAGTGCCAGCGACAAGGGGTTGGTCGTGCGCATACCAACACTCTGCCCCAGGCGGATTAACAAAAAACCCATCAGGCTGAGCAGCACCCCGAGCAACACCACACTGGCCACCACGGTCAGAGTTAAAGGCAAAGAGCGCGAGTAAAGCCAGCCGAGCAATCCCATAGCCGCCAAACTCAGCAGCAGATGCAACCACATACCCAGACGTATTCCTTCAAGCTGGCGTTGCAACACCCTGAGCGGCGGAATAGCCAGCAGTCGCATCAGCGGATAGGCACTGAACATAAAGGCGCTGATAAACCCTGTAGCCAGCCCCAAGAGAAGCGGTCTGAGCATAGGCGGAGAATAGGCGGCAATTTCCGCAGGCAAGGCTCGGCTGATGAGATAATCCAGCACCAGACCACCGAAGATCCCCAAGATCACTCCAAGAAAGGTCACCAGCAGCAAGTGCAGACCGAACAATAAACGGATTTGTCTTGCACTGGCGCCAAAGGTTTTCAGCATGGCAACCACATCATAGTGACGCTGACAATAACGCTGGGCAGCAATCCCTATAGCGGCGCAGGCAAGGGCTATCCCCAGCAAGCTCGCCAGCAGCAAGAACCGCTCTGCCCGCTGCACCGCCCCGGCAATCGGCGAATCGCCGGATTGTACATCCACCCAACGTTGGCTACTGGTCAGCAGTGGCTTGGCATATTCTTCAAAACGGCTCAGCGCCTGGCTGTCCCCGACAAACTGATAAAGATATGTCACCCGGCTGCCGGGCTGAATGACCCCGGTTGCCGCCACATCATCAAGGCGCATCAACACCAGGGGGGAAGAAGCAAATGGATTGAAACCGGCATCGGGCAGCCTGTCTATCTCCTTGGCCAACGCCATCTGGGCGTTACCCAGCTCAACACTCTTGGGATACCCCAGCAATCCCCCAAGACGCATTTCAAACCACAATTCACCAGGCTGCGGCAAGGCACTGGTTTCCCCTTGACGCAAGACAATTTTGCCCTTGAGCGGATAGGCACTATCAACTGCCCTGACAGTGACCAACTGAAAGGCATCACCGCTGTAAACCATAGAGTTAAACTGCAAACTATGCGATTGCTTCAGCCCTAACGCGTTGGCCTGCTGCAGTATGCCTGCATCTATGGGGACGGGTGAATTAATGATTCGGTCGGCGGCGATAAACTTGGCCGCCTGGCCGTTGATAGCGAGCTGCAATCTGTCACTGACCCGGGCCAGACCGGTCACAGACAACACCGCCAGGGTCAAGGCCAGCACTATCAATACCAACTGCCCTTGCTTGAGTTCGCGGCGAAACAGGCGCCATGCCAGCGTCCATTCCATCAGCGCCCCTCCTCTGCCGTTACCGATGCCGCCAGAACCTGGCTTTCTGTCTTGGCCTCATGCAAACCGGCCTCTTCCGGCAGGGTTTGCTGCCCCTGTTCATACAATCGCCCTTCGTGCATCTCCAACTGGCGCTCACAACGACTGGCCAGTTGCATATCATGGGTCACCAAAATCAAGGTGGTCGAACTCTCGCGATTGAGCTCAAACAGCATGTCGGCAACCCTGTCGGCGTTGTGTTTGTCCAGGTTGCCCGTGGGTTCATCGGCAAACAGCACCTTGGGTTCGCTGATAAAGGCTCTGGCGATAGCAACCCGCTGCTGTTCACCGCCGGAAAGCTGTTTCGGGTAATGATTGAGCCTGTGCCCAAGACCAACTCGCTCCAGCATGGCTTTGGCCCGCTCTCTGGCATCCCTGATACCCGCAAGTTCAGCCGGCAGCATGACGTTTTCCAGGGCATTGAGGGTATCAACCAACATAAAAGACTGAAAAATAAAGCTGACTTTCTGCTTACGCAGCGCAGCCTTCTGCTCTTCATTCAGCCCGGCCAAGGCACTGCCATCGAGCCAAATCTCACCGGACGAGGGGGTATCCAATGCAGCCAGTAGGCCCAGTAGGGTTGATTTGCCTGAACCTGATGGCCCAAGAATGGCCACACTCTGGCCCGGCTTGACATCCAAATTGATGCCACTCAGGATAGTCAGGTCACCTTCCTGGGTAGTGACAGTTTTTACGAGATGGGAAACCTTAATGGCACTGTTCTTCAAAATTACTTCCTTATGCTTGCGTCCGCTGGCATTGATACCATTCATATTCTTGTTCTCTGCGCAGCCCGTCAAGGCCGCTGATATACTGATCCTGGGTGACAGCCTAGGAGCCAGTTACGGCATGGCCGAGAAACAGGGCTGGGTCGAAGGGCTAAGACAAGCCCTGCCCGAGCATAACATTGTTAATGCCTCTGTCAGCGGCGAAACCACGGCCGGAGGCCTCAGAAGATTGCCTCAGTTGCTGGAGTCGGTAAAACCCTCGCTGCTGTTGGTGGAGCTAGGCGGCAATGATGGTCTGAGAGGCTTTTTGCCAACGGAGCTAAAAAACAATCTTACAAAAATCATTGCGTTGGCCCAGCAATCCGGCGCCAAAGTGCTGCTTTCCGAAGTCATGGTGCCGCCAAACTACGGCCCCAGATATGCCAACGCCTTCAGCGCCGTTTACAGTGAGCTGGCCAAGCAGCCCAACGTCACCCTGATGCCCTTCTTTATGACAGAGATAGCGCCCTTTCCCGAATTGATGCAGGCCGATGGGCTGCACCCGAACGAAAAGGCCCAGCCCAAGATCACCGCCTTTGTGCTGCCCTGGGTTGAATCGGCAATCGAATCTATCAAAGCCCCCACCACAGACGCATCTGCGCCGGCAACAGGCGGATAAGGCAATCACCGGACATAATAGCAGCCGGACATAATAGCCGCAGGACGACATCGTTAAAAACGACTAAAGGCTGCACCTGAATACCCTCACCTTGTGCCCCATCAGTTCACTTTCTTCCTGCGGCAGCATCCCTAACTTAAGGGCTATCGCTTCCGAACCCAGGTTGCCATCCATGATCAGGGCTATCAACTCATCCACGGCGCAAATCGCTTTTATTTTTGGCAATGCATGGCTGGCGGCTTCATAACCCAGCCCCAGGCCCCAGTATTCAGGCAGATATCTGTATCCCAACTCAACCTTGCCGAACTCCGGCAGAAACTTAGGACCGCAAAACCTATCACCTTGCCGTCGGCCTTATGCTCAACCGCCCAGCGACCATAGCCATACTTGCGGTAGTCGGCAAAAATAACCTTTTCAAGCACCTGACTGGCCTCTTCAACATCCTTCAACGGCTCGCCGGGGATATATCTCAGGACATCGGAAGTACTGTTCATGGCGAACAAGGCCTGCTGATCACCATCACGGAACTGTCTCAAAATTAATCTGGGGCTTTCGATAATCAAGATTAATGACTCCTTGTGGTTCAGCTTGTTGCCTTAAGGTTGGCTAAATTTTATTAATGTTTAATAAATCATAACCATAGATTACACTAGGGCGGGCGCGATAAGTCTATAGCCGATCGGATTGAAAGTTGTTTTGTCGCAAAGAGAGTGCTGTGCAACCCGGCTAGTATGCCCATACCAGCGTGATAACATGAAACAAGGAAAGCATATGTCCCTGCAAAAAGTCTATATTCCCCTGGCCACCCGTACCAGCCAGTACATCATGGCTGAAATACTGATGACAGATGCGCTGCTCAGTCACTATGCCAGTTACGAAAACTGCTACCGCGAGATCAGCAAGTTAGTATTCCAGTTGGCAGAAAAGGAAGATCTGCACAACATTCATGTGATCGCCAATGACAAACTGCCTGTGGTGCGTTTTCACACCGAGGCCTACTGCTTCCAAACTGCCGAACAGATCCTGTTCTTTTACAACCCAGCCTACCATGAAGCCCAGAATCTTTTCTTCCAGCCGGACTACAAGGCCCGCAAGTTAAGACTGCTGTTTTTGGCTACCGGTAAGGAGATTCGCGCCAACGCTGCCAACTTCCACAACCGGGTCAACGCCGTATTGAATGGGGTGTTGGACAACCTGCCGGAGCAGGAGTTAAAGGTCAAAGTCCGCGATCACCAGCACATGGCCTACGATCTCTTCGCCCGTGCCAAGGGTGAGAAAAAGACCTATGGCTACAAACTAAGAGATATCTATCAGCGCTACAAGTCGCGCAGGTGCAAACTGCCGGAAGATCACAGCTCACTGGCCTATGTCACCGTCAGCCTGCCGTTGAGCCGCCGCCTGAAACAGAGCGTACTGGAAGAGGAGCATACCGAAGACTTCAGCCCGCTGTACCAGTTCCTTGAGGACAAGTTCCGCAGCGCGGCGGCAGGCAAGCAATTACACCGCACCGCCATGGTAGCCAATGGCTTGATGCCTTTGGTTCGCAACAGTAAGTTCGAGAAGGTGGAAAGCACTGCCGAAGCCCAGATGATAGGCTTTGATCCTGCGGCAACCGACACCCAGTTTGTCAGCCATTGGGATGGAGGTAACTTGGTGGAATCGGTGCACTTTTTGCTGGTCGCCGGTAAAGAGGATTACACAGAGCCAGGTTATGGCCGCTATATGAACCAGGTGGAAGCAGCTTTGAAAGACTTTGCCGAAGCCATAGGTTTGGATCCGGAGCGCCATGAACTGGTGCTGAGATTCCATCAGCACATCAGTTACAAGCGTTAAGACTCAAAAAAGCCGGGCTAGCCTGTACAATACCGCTCAGCCCGGCTTTTTACTTTGTTATTATGAGTGTGCTATGAATGAGTCCCCAGGGCTCGGCTATTTCCGCCCTGTGGCCACATTGATTCTGGCAACATCCACCAAATCGCTCACCTGATACTTGTCGAACAGATCCAACAAAGCATCGCTGCCCTGCTCCAGTTTCAACATCATCTCTTCTTCATAAAGCGGCACCAGGCTATAAAAATTGATGCACTTGTCCTGGTCAATCTCCAAGGTGTGGAATGCATTATCAAGTAGCAGTGACGGCAGAACTATCATGCCATTTTGACGGGTATTTTCGGCAAAGGGTTCGGCAGGATCACCATTGGGTATTGTGTGTCCCCAGCCCAGCCAGCTGTCGTATTTATGCGGAAAGCGCGCCAAAAACTTAAGCTGCCTTATAGGCCAGTACCACTTTTCATCGCTGAAGGCTTCCTGACTTATCTGCCAATGCGCTGGCAAAGTGATCATCAGCTCCATAAACCTGGGGATATCCGCCCCTTCGGGGGTACTCATAGGCAAGTCACTCATGCCGGAAGTCACCAGAGTATGGAAAGGTCGCTCGTCTGTCGGTGCCACATAATGCACATCAATATGCACAGTATCCGAGATAACTTCATGAAAGACCCAGGTGACTTCACCAATATGGCGCTCAATATGTTCGCTTATCTGGACGATACACTCTTCACCCATAGGTGACTGCCATTCCTTTTCACCATCCGTGTATCTGAAAATGGGATCACCGGAAAGGCTGTATTCTTGTTCATCCTTACTCATGCCAACTCCTTTTGATTCTGACGCTTGAGGTTTTATCACTGCCTGCGAACGAAATCCAGAATAAATGATGAAAAACAAATGGTTGTTAAAATAGTGTTTATATATGGCGATAATGCCTCAATCTGTTATCTGCTGCTACTTGCATTATTTGACGCTAATTTGGCCGGATTTCACATTGTCAGTCGGGAAATGAATCGGGATCTTGTTAACGGAATAGTAACAATTATCAGGAGAGATTATGTTCAACAAGAAAAACCCCCTGACTTTGGCGTTGCTGGCAGCCGGGTTAACCCTGGGACTCATTGCCTGCTCGGATGACGACAATACATCTCAAACCACTGAACCACAGGTCGTGACGCCACCGCCGCTAACCAGCCCCTTCCCCGAAGGCGCCATCATGGTTGAAGCCGGAGACAATCTGACAACCCGAATTCAGGAAGCTCTGATCAACGCCCAGAGTGGCGCTGTGATCGTGTTGCCAAAGGGCCGATTTGAGATAGATGCCACCTTGTTGTTTGACGGCGATGTCGACGGTGACGGCAGCTATGCCCGCAATGTCACTGTCATGGGCTATGGCCGCGATGAAACCATTCTCGACTTTGCCAACGCCAACGCCGGTGACGGTATTTTTGTGCAAAACGCCCTCAATATCACCATCAAGGATCTGTCGGTCTATGAAGCCAAAAACAACGGCATCAAGCTGAAAAATACCAATGGCATCATACTGCGCAATGTCTCCGCCGTGTGGGAAGGTGAGCTGGATCAAGGCAATGGCGCCTACGGCCTTTACCCGGTGGAATGCGAGAATATTTTGATTGAAGACAGCTATGTCCGCGGCAGCGCCGATGCCGGTATCTATGTGGGTCAGTCTGAGTACATAGTCGTCAGACGCAATGTCGCCAAGGAAAACGTCGCCGGTATCGAAGTGGAAAACTCGCGCTTTGCCGATGTCTATAACAATGAGGCCATGGGCAATACCGGTGGTATTCTGGTGTTCGACCTTCCCATAGGCAACCACAAGTACGGCTCCAGCGTACGGGTATTCAACAACAAGGTTTATGACAACAATACCCACAACTTCGCCAACGCCTCTGCCAACCCGGCCGGAGTGCATATTGTTCCTCCCGGCACCGGGGTGATCATACTGTCCACCAACGATGTGGAAGTGTTCAACAACCAGATCAGCAACCACGATACCCTGGCGGTCACTGTCTCCAGCTTCTTCATCGCCGAGCCGGATGTCTCCGCCTTTGCCGCCAGCTATGCCCTGCCGGGTCAGGCCATTGAAGATGGCTGGCGCGCCACACCACGCAACATCTATATCCATGACAACCAGATAAGCGGTTTTGCCACCAAGCCCAACGGTTATCTTATCGAGGATATCATCAAGGCCTACATCTACAGCCATGGCCGCTTCCCGGGGATCCTCTACGATGGCCTGGGTGAACTGCTCGCCAATAATGGTACCGGCGCCTATCTCGGCTTTGGTGAACTCCCCTTCAACCCTGACGGCAGTGAAAATGTCTGTGCCAGCAACAATGGAGATGTCAGCGTTGGCAGGCTCTACGGCAACAGCAATACCGATGTCAGCATTCCCGATGTCATGTATGAAGCCAAGCAGCAGCAACTGTTGCAATGCTCTTTGGTCAGCCTACCTGTGCATACCGTCACTTTCGGCGAACAGATCTTCGGCTGCGGCGTGGATGATGATACTGAAGGTTGTGATGGCGGCGTGCTGGTCGGCGGTGGCGGTACTATAGGAGAAGGTGAAGGCGGCCTTGAAGGCGATGGCGACCAGTCGCTGTGCAGCGCTCAAGGCTCTGGTGTGAACTGGGATGCTCTGACAGGTGCCAATTGCAGCAGCCTGGCAAAGTACCGCCTGTTTGCCGACGCCTCTATGCCGGCGGCCATGTCAAACAGTGGCGGGATCCCTTACAAACTCAACACACCGCTGTTTACCGACTATGCCAGTAAGTATCGCTATGTGTTTGTGCCGGAAGGGAAACAAGCCAACTACAGCAGCAATGAGGCCTTTGACTTCCCGGTAGGCACAGTACTGGTGAAAACATTTGCCCTGCCCGCCGATACCGCAACCAGAGGCATGGACAATGAAACTCTGATTGAAACCCGGTTGTTGATCCACAGGGAGTCGGGCTGGACCGCCCTGCCCTATGTCTGGAATGCCGAGCAAACAGATGCCTCTTTGGCCAAGGCCGGTGCCATTCAAGGCAAGAGCGTGGTGCACAAGGGGCAAACCCTGAACTTTGACTATGTTGTCCCGTCAATGAATCAGTGCAAGCAGTGTCATCAGTTCAAGGCCGACAGCGCCAGCCAGGCGGTGTTTATGCCGATTGGTCCCAAGGCCCGCCATCTGAACCGTGACTACCCCTACCAGGATGGCAGCGCCAACCAACTGCTTCATTGGCAAAGCGCAGGTATTCTGAGCGGCCTGCCACCCCTTACCAGCGTCGATAAGGTACCAGCCTATGTGGATAGTGATGAAGCCACTTTGACTCAGCTAAGTGACAGCGAGTTGATGCAAACGGCCAAGGGCTACCTGGATATCAACTGCGCCCACTGCCACAGACCCGAAGGCAATGCCTCCAATACCGGGCTGAAACTGGAATATCAGCGCAGCTATGATGAAGACAACGGCTTCAGCCACGGCACCTGTAAATCGCCTGTCGCCTATGGCGGCGGCACCCTGGGCTACGATGTGGTACCGGGTAATCCGGCCGAGTCCATCATGCATTTCCGGATGCAGAGCAATGAACCGGGCGACAGAATGCCCGAAATTGGCCGTAGCCTCAGCCACGATGAAGGAGTTGCGCTGATAAGCGAATGGATCAAACGCTTGCCTGCGGCCAGCTGTTCAAAATAAAGCTGAAGCCAAGCTGGCGTATAAAAAGTAAATCATAGATTAATTCGTATCCAGAAATGAAAACGGTTGAGAAGTTATTGGTTCGTTACCAAGTAACAAATACTAAGACTCCAGCCGTTTTTCTGTCTAATCTTTGTTCAAGCTTTGAAGTCATAGTCATAAATATGAATACTGCCCTCAAGTTAGCGCACCTGATGCCTTGTCTCAAAATAGCTATGCTCGGCTTGATATTATTGCCAAGTACAGCAGGGGCCATTGGCAATGCCGCTCTCAGGCAAAATTGTCGGTCTAAGTATGGATAACCTGGCCTACAGCTTACTCAAAACAACCGCAAGCTAACTGATAAACAGACGTGATACGAGGCAATAACCTTACAAAAACATAACTAAAGCAATATGGTTTTAGGTTGACCAAGCAGAACCTTAGGCCAATGCTGACAGCAAATGACTAATGCCCTTGGTTGAGCTGTACCGAAAATCGATTAACAGGAGTGAGTAACAAAAACAAACTGCCGAAGCTAATGGGGGCATGGATAGCTGGATACCGCCTAATTTTTTTCGACGTCAGAGTAGCGTTTTGAAAATCAAAGTGGCGTTCGCCGCAGATCCGTAATGAACCAAAAAAATGAAGCCCCTTACGGGGCTTCATTTGGCTGACATCGCATTAAAGTGAAACGTTATGGATCCGCGCTTTCTCTTTTATGTATGACAGGTAGCTAGTGGCGCTACGTGCTGTCTTGGAATCTTTTGAGGCCAATTCAGCACGGCGGTAAGCCGACTTATAGTCTTTCAGGTTCAGGTAGGCCAGTGCCAGCTCAAACTGAGCTTCACCAGGGTTTTCGAGCCCGGCATCCAGCGCTTGCTTGAATACTGGAATCGCTTCCTTGAACTGCTGATCCAAAGCCAGCAAACGACCTTGTTTCAGGTACAACTTACCATCATTACCGACAGCAGCAGCTTGACCATAATAGGCCGCGGCCTTCTTCAGCTCCTTGGCGTTGTGGAAGAAACCGGCCAACATAGACAGGTTTTTCTCACTTTTTTCGATAAGCCCTTGTTTCATGTGCTTCTCGAAAATCACCGCACCACGATAAGCGGAACCTTTGGACGCCAACAGTTGCGACAAACGAGTGATGTTATCAGCAGTTTCCAGGAAACCGTTCTGATAGGCCAGATCGTATGTCACTGTAGCCTTGTCGAAGTCCTCGGTCAGCAGATAGAGCTGAGCCAACTGAACCCAAAGACGCTTATCATCCTGAAACAGGGGTACCATAGTTTCCAGAACACCAACCGCTTTCTTGTACTGCTTGAGGTTGAAGTAAGCCTGGAACTTAAGCTGGTACAGGTTCTTGTCGGGCGTTTCGGCCAATGACAAACCTTTGTCCGCTGTTTTCAGCACGTTTGGATAGTCTTTCAGTTCTGTATAAGCAATACCGATACGGCGGTAGACCACAGGATCTTGCTTACAGGAGAAGTCCATCCACTTGTTGTAGTAGGTGATAGCTTCTTTAAACTTCTTCTCCTGCAGCAGCAGATCCGCATACAACTTAAGAGTTGCACTGTGGTCGGTTCCACCGAGGATATCGGCTTCTACTGCCTGCTTAAGGTACTTGATGGAAGTGCCCATCTGACCTTTTTCAGCGTAGAAGTTACCCAGCATACGGGCAATATAGGCCTTGTCGAAGTCATTACGGGCGTTGGCTTCCAGCAATACTGCAATTGCTTCGTCCAGATTACCGTCCTGATAGGCTTCAAAGGATCTCT
The DNA here is from genome assembly GCF_047314685.1 of Shewanella sp. BJSY2023SW001. Taxonomy (NCBI): domain Bacteria; kingdom Pseudomonadati; phylum Pseudomonadota; class Gammaproteobacteria; order Alteromonadales; family Shewanellaceae; genus Shewanella; species Shewanella sp. BJSY2023SW001. Next base: position 186,197 of record NZ_JBKORF010000082.1, on the reverse strand, counting down.
GCACCTTTTTGGCAGCAGTTTGACCCACCGCCTTCGCCTGACGCTGGTCGATAGGACACTTCTCAGCGGCCTGGGCGATTGGCGCCATCAGTACTGCACTGCCTGACAAAGTCAACAGCATGGCTGCAGCAAGCTTATTCACTTTTTGCATCTTATCTGTCTCCTTGGTTCAGGGTGAAGTCCAGCTGAACTGTCATACCGGGTTGCTTCATCGGCTTACCGTCAACAATCTTCGGCTTGTACTTCCACTTCTTCAGTGCACGAACCGCTTCACGATCAAAGATCCTTCTTGGTTCAGCCTGGATAACTTCAACATCATCAACACCACCGAGTTCGTTGATGGTAAAGCGCAGTTGTACCCAACCTTCTTTACCGTCACGCGCCGCAGCAATGGGATACTGAGGTTCAATCCGCACTATAGGTGTTGCATCACCATCGCGGGTCATCATGTTGCCCAGCTTAAAGCCTGTGCTTGGACCGCCTGCTTCTACTCCACCCATATTGAATGCCATATTGGTATCAATATCAGAAGAGCTATCCGGTGGCGTTTCCGCTGGCTTCGGTGGCTGCTCTGGTGGTGGGGGTGGCTTAGGTGTCACCCTTGGTTTCTTCTGTGCCTTCGAATCCTGCTTGTCCATTGTGATCTCGATAACTGGCGTTTCGGTTGAGGTGTCGCCACGTTGAGCGCCACCTCCGACCAGGAATGCCATAAACCAGAACAGACCAAAAGTCACAGCAGCACCAATAATGATAGATACTAGTGCTCTTAACATATCAGTCGTTCCCCGCAGATACCGAGACCTTATCAATACCAGCAGCCTTCACCTGATCCAGTACTTTAACAACCAAGCCGTGTTGGGCTTCTTTGTCTGCCTGGATCAGAACGGCGGCTTCTGGTGCCTCTGCCAACATACGTTCTACGTTAGCTGTTACTCGTTCAATATCAACCTGACGGTTTTCCATCATAATTACGCCTGTTTTACTGACGCCGATAAAGATGTTCGCCGAAGGTTTTGAAGTCGCTGTGGACGCCTTGGGTTTGTTGTAGTCCAAACCGGATGGCTTCACAAACGAGGTGGTCACAATGAAGAAGATCAGCATGATGAACACGATGTCGAGCATCGGGGTCATATCGATCTGTGCTTCCTCTTCTACACTGGAATGCTTCTTACGTGCCATGTTCAATCTCTCTCTAGTGGTGTGGCAGGCTGTCTTTCAGCTTTTCCAAGCTGATTTTCATCTTGGCGTCCAAACGAGTGCTGAAGAACACCCCGGACAATGCCGCGACCATACCAGCCATAGTAGGCATAGTGGCCATAGAAATACCAGCTGCCATCAGACGAGCATTACTCGTCCCCTGAACTGCCATAACATCGAACACTGAAATCATACCTGTCACAGTACCCAGCAGACCTATCATAGGACAGATGGCTACCAATGTTTTGATGATCAGCATACGTGCATTCATATCTTGCTTCGCTTGGGATACCCAAGCTTCACGGATACGGTGTGCATACCAGGAGGTGGTTTCCTCCCTGGCATTCCATGCAGTAATGATCTCTTTATGATTCTTAGGTGATACCCAGTTCAGATACCAGAATCTTTCAAGCATCAATACCCACATGAGAAACAGCACCGCCGCTACAAGCCAGAGGACATCGCCTCCGGAGGCCATGAAGCCCCTGACGGAATCCCAAATGTCCATCAGGTATAGCATCATTAGTCAGCCCTCTTCTCTGCGTGTTCAGCAATAATACCGGCACTTTGCTCTTCAAGGATTTGAACAATAGACTTACTGCGAGCCACAACAATAGCATGACACAGCATCAGTGGCAGAGCCGCAATCAGACCCTGTACTGTCGTTACCAGTGCCATAGAGATACCACCGGCCATCAGTTTTGGATCACCCGTACCGAACAACTGGATGCTCTGGAAGGTTGCAATCATACCGGTTACGGTACCCAGCAGACCCATCATAGGAGCGATAGCCGCCAATACTTTGATGATGGAGATACGCGTTTCCAGCGCTGGTGTTTCTTTCAGGATGGCTTCATCCAGTTTCAACTCCAGAGTCTCAACGTCAACATCTTTGTTCTCTTGGTACACTTTCAGTACACGGCCCAGAGCGTTGTTACCTGGGTTGGCAACATTCTTGGCCTGAGACTTAACACGGGCACCGATAACAGTCAGAGTCACCAGACGCTCCAGCGAGATCAGCAGACCCAGAGCCAGCAAGGCGATGATGATGTAACCAATGGTACCACCGGCCTCAATACGGTCTTGGAAGCTGGCCTTCTGAGTGAAGATGTTCAGCAGAGTACCGCGGGCAGGGTCAACATACAGCTTGGCTGTACCTGAAGTGGCTTTTTCGAAGTCAGCGATAGGCTTAACCTGATAACCTTCCGGCTGCTGAGACAGCTCCTGGATCAGACCCAGCTCGTGGTTCAGAACCACATACTTGTTATCAGCCAACAGGTTAAAAGCACCGACACGATAGATGGTGGTGTTGTTCACGTTACCATCAATGTCAGTTACAGAACCTTCAAACTTAACGACTTTGCCGGATTCGGCCATTTCGAAAAGTTGCTCTTCCCAGAAACGTTCCAGCTCTTCAATCTTAGGTAGTTGCTTACGGGCACCCAGGTCCTGAACGAACTTGTCACGTCCTGGATACTGGGCACTGACGTTGGAGTTGATCAGCTTACCGGCGAAATCGCCAGCTTCGCCTTTAACTACACCGAACATTTCACCCAAGTCGCCCTGAGCGGTTTTCAGGTCTTCTTCAAGTTGAGCAATTTTACGCTCGTTATCGAGGAAGGCCTGGTTCAGGTCTTTACCACGTTGAGTTTCAGCAGCCAGCGCATCTTTTTCACGCTTCAGCAGGGCGGCCTTGTCGCCACGCTCAGCTTGGAACTCTTGTTCACGCTTAGCATTGATTTTGCCTTGAGCGGCACGTTCAACTTTAACTTGCTGCAGCAGTTGATCAATCGTCTTAGGCGCCTCTGCGGCACTGGCCATACCGGCAGACAGTGAGAAACTGGCAGCAACGACGGCGGTAGTGATTAGCTTTTTCATTATTGTGCAGCCTCCGCAGCTGGAATTGGTAGTGCGAACAGATCCAGAGCCCCTTGTTTACGGGCGATACGAATACCCTTGGTGATGTCACGCAGATAGCTGTCATCCAGCTTATCCCAACCCTTGGTTTCAGAGTTGTACATCCAGGCAGTCTTCTGGTCCAGGCTCTGAGCATACAGAGCTACGCGGCCCAAGCGGAAGAAATCAACCAGCACTTCTTTACCATCAAGGTTCAGCTTACCGGTTTCAACGTCAACAAAGCTGCCGTACTCACGCTCGATGCTGTAAGCATCCAGGATCAAACGGAACTTTTCAGCCAGAGTCACTTCGGCAGTGTTAAGCAGGTCTTTGAGGTTTTTAACGCGCTGTGCACGGTCTTCAGATTTGAATGGCAGATCCAGAGCCACGAACTGCTCCAGGGCATCAACCATTTTAAACATCAAAGGAACAACACCTTGACGCAGTTTGTCTACGCCATTGATATCGTCCTGAATGGATTTCATTGTGGCTTCCTGGTCAGCGACCAGACCAGCCAGATAATCATTGTAGGCTTTGAGAGATTCACGCTCGTCAGCAACGGCGGAATATTCGAAAAGCATATCTTGAGCCTGGTCAAAATACTTATCGATCTTCTTCTGTGACGCAACGGCGTCTGACTGCAGACGACCCGCGGCTTTTTGCGCGTCGGTAAGAGGATCTGCAACGACTAAGTTGCTGCTGGCGAGTGCCAGCGCGCCAACAAGCGCAGAAGCGATTTTTGTTCTATTGCTTACCTTGGACATAGTTCCCAACCAATTTGAAGTGATTAAAAAGGTTTAACTTTTCAGCAACAGCGCCCCGAATATCCCTATTTCAACGGCAGATGATGCTATCAAGTATGTCTTTCTCTTGTGATTGTTAGTTTTTTATCTTCCCTTTCCTATGCCCCTGAAGGCATAGACCCGCTGGCATCATTTCACAAAATGTTGACCTGTGTCAACATTTGAAATGAGACGAAAACGCTGGAAACTAAGGCTAACTGTGTGATTAATCATCAATGGCTTTTTTTTACATTTAGTGATCAAATATGTGTCGCCTTCCTGAGCCAAGAATAACCGCAAAAACAGCACAAGCTAATATTTAACCTTATGATTTATTTATAATTAAAAAGCATAAGGCGGTGCGTTATATTTTATAAATCTTTGAAGGAATCAATTCTGCAGACCGATGGCAATCCACTTTTTCCAAACGATTACTATCCAGGGGAAGCCAGTTTCACTACAAACTCATTCGCCCTATTCACTGGTCAAAGAATCAATTGGCAACCGGGGCTTATTCCAGTTGTTACGTAATAGTGTTTTGTGAGTTTGGATGGATCCGCTACCTATATGTAGTATGAAAAACAAAAACCCCGGGTATCATCCCGGGGTTTCATTCTTTGAAGCTAACTTAATTCATCCAAAGATGAAGTGTGTCATTAGAACTTCATGCTGGCACGAACGAAGAAGTAGCGGCCCAACATATCATAGGTATAAGGGTCGGTATTCGAGTCGTTGTTACCAGTGTAGTACGGAGGCTCTTTGTCAAACAGGTTGTTAACACCGCCGGATACACGGATGCGGTCGGTGATATCGTAAGAACCTGACAGGTCATGGTAAACCACGCTGTCTACTGAAGGCGCGTAGCAGCTGCCATCATTTTTCTTACAAGCAAACGAGTCCATACCGTCGATGTAGCGAGCTTCATAAGTGACAGTCCAATCATCACCGGCAGCGGTAATGTTCAGGTTGCTCTTGAACTTGGCATAAGCACCCACGCCACCTGTGATATAGCCACGATAGTCAACTGCATTACCATCCGGGTCAAACTCTTCATACTCACTCAGGATAGAGCTGTCCCAGCCGGCCTTCCAGTCCAGACCGAAGGCATCGAATACGTAGGCAACGTTGATGTCGTAACCTGAGGTATTGGTAGCACCTATGTTCTGCAAACCGTTGTCGAACTTAATACGACCGCTATTGTCGAGTTCAATGTTGGAAGACTGACACAGCGCAGTGCCTGTGTTGATCTTGTTACCACCGGCATCCAGACACTGGTTGGCAATATAGTTGTTGTCAACTGAAGTAATAGTGTTGGAGATCTCGATGTCATAGTAATCGACGGTCAGAGACAAACCTTCTACAAAGCTTGGTGAATACACCAGACCCAGAGTAGTGATATCAGCTTCTTCAGGGGTCAGCATTTCGTTACCACCAACAGTCACTTCAGCCTGATCCTGATCGGTAGCAGGGTGAACAATCTGCTCGAATGATGGTGACTTACCACCATACAGTTCATATACAGTTGGGGCACGGAAGGCAGTGGACATACCACCGCGGATCATCAGGTCATCATAAACACGCCAGGTCAGACCCAGTTTCCAGGTAGTATCATCACCGAAAGTGCTGTAATCGAAGTAACGCATAGCGGCGCTCAGATCCACTTGCTGCGCCAAAGGCAATTCGCTAAGCAGTGGGATTGCCAATTCTGCGTAAAATTCATTAACACTGAAGTCACCGGAGGTTGGCTCTACGCGAGGATCGTTTGCCAAGCCCTGGGAAGTCAGGGAATCAGGAGTATAATGCGCAGCCTCTTTACGATGCTCGTAACCCGCTGCAAAGCCCATTATACCGGCAGGCAGTTCAAACAAATCTCCGGACAGAGTCGCTGCAATAATATCCAACTCGCTGCCACCGCTGTTCACTTCGGTATATATGTATGGCTTGATGCTCTCACCTTCCCATGATGATTGCAGGAAAGGATCAAAAGTGCCCTCAAGAACCGCAGCGTTGATGGAGCCCAAGTTGTGCAGGTTAGCCAGAGTATCGGTTGAGTCGTTCTTACCTTTGTTGTAAGAAGCATCCCAGGTCCAGCCGTTTTCAAACTCACCTTCCAAGCCAACAACGATACGAATAGTGTCTACTACTTGGTCAAAGTCACGGGTACCGGACTCAACCATACGACGGCCATAAGCCAGTGCTTCACCGGGTTGAACCCAAGGCAGCAGTTCATCGGTCATCCAGCCACCGGCTGACTTAGGATTGTAAACCCAAGCAGAGTTGTTCCAGATTGGCTGAGGCGCCATCTGCTGATTGGACCAACGCTTGGAGTACATGGCTTCGGTGAAGAAACGAATCGATTCGGTCAGTTCATAAGTACCCGCCATGGACAGGTTCAAACGCTCCATTGGCGTCGACAGGTAACTGTCCTTGGCGTAGTTGTATCTGTCGGCATCGCTGAACTCATGATAAGTTCCACCCAAGCCGCTCAGATCCGCCTCAGACATGCCATCAAAGTATTGGAACTTAGGCTTGCCCTCACCGTTATCAACATATTCACCATAGTAGCCCTTGTCTCCTATGGCATAAGCGCCTTCTGGTCCTGTGCCCACGATACCAAAGTTGTTGTCACCCCAGATGTGACCGCCTTGAGAATAGCTACTACCGCCGCAGTACAGGCTACGCTCACCCTTTGGACCTGTCTCTGCAATCGGGCACTTTGAGAAATCACGGTCAGCCTGGCTGGCATCACCACGCTTGGTGTATTGAGCATTAACAACGACATTACCTTTCTCAAAGGTGTTACCCAGTGTCATGTCGATGCTGGACTCGTCAGCGTCACCTTCACCGGAAAGGCCTGTTTGAACGTTGATTTCAAAGCCGTCGAAATCTCTTTTCAGAATGATGTTAACCACACCGGCAATCGCATCGGTACCATAAATGGCAGAAGCGCCATCTTTCAGTACTTCGACACGCTGGATCATAGATACCGGAATGGTGTTAAGGTCAACAGAAGACGCCGCACCGGTACCGGATGCAATCATACGGCGACCATTCACCAGAACCAGAGTACGGTTATCACCCAAACCACGCAAGTTAATGCGCGAGTTACCGCCTGAGCCATTGTTGATACCGGCGTTGGTCATGGCACCACCGGCTGAGGTCATTTTTTGCAGAACGTCGTCAATATTCACTGCGCCTGACGCTATGATAGATGAAGCATCGATCACACTGACAGGGCTTGCGGTTTCCATATCGGTGCGCTTGATACGAGAGCCTGTAACCTGAATACGCTCTACATTGTCAGCACCTTCTTCGGCCGCCAAAACGGTTGGAGCGCTAAAAGCAGTCGCTGCAACACCACCAACCAATGCCAGACGCACTGCGTTGGTTAACGAATTATTCTTATACATACTTATCTCCCTTTCGACATCTTGTGTCTTGGTAACGGATCCAAATGCTTTGTCCGGATCCTTTAGTTGTTTGCAGGCATACACGAGTGACCAGCAACAATTTCACGCAAATAAAATCACATAACAAACATTTTATCAACATTTGAAACATTAATATTGCACATAAAACCAACAACAAAAGAGAGATAAGATTATTTCATTGAGTATGAATATAGTGTCTCTTACAGCAGTAATAGCTTATCTTAACCAGAATATCGTTATGTAAGGCCATGAAGTAAATGGAGTTTATCAAAACCCGTCCCCACTCACCCAAACGTAACAAACCCGTTACACATCTCTTTCTGGTAAGCTGTGCCAACACTTTTTTTTCCAATAAAAAAGCGCCTTTCGGCGCTTTTTTAAACAGTTCTATTAACAATCAAAGGGTGTAACGAATACCAATAGCGATGCCATCATCCTCTGATAATGACATTCTGGCTTCTTGCGCTTTGTCGGCACTGGTAAAGTCGCTGTAATCTTTACGTGCTTCAACATAGAGAACCGTATTCAGATCCCAAACAAAGTGTAAACCTACAACCACAAACTGACGCTTGAACACATCGTTAGGATCGGCATTAAAGTTTGGTTGAATAACGTAGTCTTTCCCTGCATCCAGAATGTTATAAGACACAAAAGAACGTAGACCATTATCAAACTTGTAAGAAACTAAAGTTTCAACACCATAGGCATCTTTAATCAAGCGGCCGATGTTATCAGTATCATGGTTTTCTTCTTTGTGAACGTTTGCGGCAACATATAAGCCATTCTGGTCAAAATCACCCCAAGTCGCGCCCACACCATAGATTAAATCAACAGCTGTTTTTTGCTCACCTGTACCATAGACCACATCAAACTCACCACGGTTAACACCCGCCATTAAGCTGAATTTATCAGTAGCCTTGTAGGTCAAAGATGCACCATAGGTGTAATCGTAAGTAACTTGTTGCGCTTCTTTCTTACCTGCATTCCATTCTGCTTCACAGGCACTCTCAGTGATGTTTTCGATGTCGCAGGTATAGAAACTGCTATTTTTTAATTGTGCCTGGACCGCAAAGCTCACATCTCCGATGCTGTTACGGTATTGAACGACTTTATCACCACGACCAACACCGTTTACCGCGCCATCGTCTTTGTTGAAAGTGTATACACCAGCAGCATTACCATCCCATACAAAACCGTAGTTAGTGTTGTATACCACGTCATACCAAGCACCCCATTGTTTACCAATAGTAATAGTGCCATATTTATCATGGCTAATGCCTGCATAGCCCAGACGGTTGTAGAAGAACTCATCCTGCACCGATTCGAAACGGTTGTTATAAACAATGTCGCTGCTGCCAACAGGGTTCACGCCCCATTCCAATTTGGCAAATGTGTTCCAACCGTGGGTTAACTCACGGCTAAAACCAAAATTAATCCTGGAAGCACCATTGACAACTTCCGTTTCACCCTGAGTATTGATTACTCGGACATCAACGAAACCGCCGATTGAGACTGCATTTTTCTGATCTTTATAGATTTCAATAGCTTGAACCGATGGAACGGCCAAGAGTCCTGCCAGGACGGATGCGATGAGAGTCTTGTTCATTTGTTGTAACCTTAAGTGTTTTCAGTCTGCCTACCCCATTCCGTTGTTTTATTTCCTTCCAAGGGGAGCGAAGATTAGCAAAAGCTCAGTAAAGCGGCAAAGACAAAAATCACATTTTTTATTACTTTTGCCTTAAAAAAAACCATAAAGGCCGTAAAAATCCAGAAATAAAACCAACCATTAACCTTGTTAACTTTTTGAAACAATTTTGGTATTAGATTAAACTCAACTGTCCCGTGCTGATAGAGGTAAAACTTTCTTTCATTATAGAAAGTATTGGATCGGCTATCGGCTTGATTTGTCTTTCAATATAGTAGTTATAATCAATGGCTGAACGTCTGAGGGAAACAGCTTCGGGGCCATTGATTGTGATCAGGTAGTCTATACGGGTGCCCAAACGACCATAACGCGGATCACAGGTCTGCTCCAACAATTGTCTGGCCGCCTTGACATGGGGTGACGCCTTGGCCTGATAAGCATCCAATTTACGCCTTAGTCGCTTGGAGAAAATAAGCTCGTTATCATAATCGCCGCGTTTAAGCGCTTCTATTTCCGTAGCCAGAAAGCCCACCACATCCAAGTCATTGAACATACGCCGGTACAGCTCGTATTGAATCCGTCTGGCCAGAGGACTCCAATCACTGCGAACCTGCTCCATGCCTTTGAAAATAATATCCAATTGACCTTGACTATTGCGACTGGCACCGACATAGCGCTTTTTGGAGCCTTCTTCTGAATCCCTGAGAGTGGGCATCAGAAACTGTTCATAATGACGCTCAAACTCGAGTTCCAAATGACTTTGCAACTGAAAATGCTCCGCCAAATGCTGTTGCCACTTGGCGGTTATCCTGGCGGCCAACTCTCTGCCGAAGGCTTGCGGCTCTGTGATGTCATGCTGTTGTCCCAGCCAAACAAATGTGGAATCTGTGTCGCCATAGATGACACTCATGCCTTCGTCCTCAATCCAACGTTTGGTCTGCTGCATTATCTCATGACCGCGCATAGTAATTGAGCTTGCCAACCGGGCATCGTGAAACACACAACCCCGAGACCCCAGCACCCCATAAAGCGAATTCATGATGATCTTGATTGCCTGAGACAAGGGCGCATTGGCTTGAGCCTTGGCGCTTTCCCGCTCTTGGGCCAACTTAGCGATAAGCGTTGGCAAGATAGCTTGTTTGCGGCTGAATCTAGCACCGAGAAAGCCGGGTACCGTCTCGGCTTCGGGTTCACCCATGCCCTGCACCAGCCCCATGGGATCGATCAAAAAAGTGCGAATAATCGAAGGGTATAGACTCTTGAAGTCCAGCACCAGAATGTCCCGGTAAAGGCCCGGAATGGAGTCCATCACATAGCCGCCGGGACTCTCCAGGCCATCACTGGCCGGTGCTGCCGGCGCCACAAATCCGGACCGGTGCAAGTGTGGCAGGTAGAGATGATTGAACGCCGCCACCGAAGCCCCTACCCGGCCAATCTCCAACCCGGTCAGCTGCGCCCGGGCTAGGGCAAAATTCAATAGATCGGTTTTATCGAAAATATCCAGCACCAGACGGCAATCGGTCAGATTGTAGTGGGCCAAGGCCAATTTATCCTCTTGAAAGAGCTGTCTTATCTCTTGGCCGCGATCTTCAACTTGATCTATCGCCTTACCCTCGCTCAAGAGTGCGCGGGAGACAAACTCGAGCGAATAGCGCTCAAACTGATAGAAGGCGGCCTTGAGCCAGTCTATGCCGTCCAATACCACTCTCCCGGGCAAAGAGAGGGTTTCCGGCCGATACTTGCCTTCCACCAACCAGGACATGGGCACGCCTCCGCGCCCAAGCCGTGCTTCAATACCATGATGGGCGTAGCGTCGGCTCAGCAGTGCCAGGTCAAAATTGACAACCGACCAACCTATGATAATGTCCGGGTCCCAGAGACAAAACCAGTCAATCAAAGCCTGCAACAAGGCTGCTTCATCCCTGACCCAGTGGATATAGTCTGGCCCGTCCTGGGCTTGACCTATCATGTACACGCGCTGAAACAGTGCTCCATTGCGGTCACGACCGTAGAGTCCGACGGAATAGAGCTCGCCCTGCATGCTGCATTCAAGATCGAGGGAAATAACAGCCAAACCTACATTGTTCAGCGAGGCTTTCCTGGCGCGGCTGGCAACAAACCGTGTCAGTGCGCCGCTTTCCTCGCTGAAATAACCGTAAAACTCGGCATCGAGCGCAATAAAGCGCTCAATCAAGAAACGCTGCTGGGGTTTAAGATCGGCTTCATACAAGGGCATTCCCTGATCCTGGGCCTGCTTTTGCAGTAACCGCATCTGTTGCCGACTGCGACTGTAAAGCGCCGCAACCTTCTCTTTAGCGAAGTTTCTCAGCGCCAGCGGCTGGGTCCGTACCTGGCTTAAACTTTGACATAAAGCCGCCGCATCCTTCTCTTTGGCAAAGCAAATCTGCTCCTGTCCCGGCACCTCAACCAACACAGGCCCCTGCTCGGTGGCCAGATAGTATTGCAGGCATACCCCCTCGTCTCTCTGAACCAGATGACGGGTAAGAATACGGCCTTTCAGGGTTTGCGGCGTGTTTTGGGGCATGAGTCGGGACAATCGTGTTTTAGAGGTTTATTAGCATAAGAAATTACTGGTATTATATACAGGATAATTTTCCAGAACCGAGTCTCATGCTAGCAGCCCATGTAAAGACCCAGATCCGCGAGATCTACAAGGACATTGCCTCCGCACTGCCCAACTTCCGTTCCCGCCGGGAGCAGAATTATATGGTGGCGGAGATCTCCAAGACACTTGCCGGTGAATACGACAAGCAGCGGCGCATCATGGTGATTGAAGCGGGCACAGGTATAGGTAAATCCCTGGCCTATATTCTGGGAACCATACCTCTGGCGCTGGCCAGCAAGAAAAAAGTCTGTATCGCCACCGCCACTGTGGCGCTGCAGGAGCAGTTGCTGCATAAAGATCTGCCGTTTTTTCTGCAACACTCCAAACTCAACTTCCGTTACGGTCTGGTCAAAGGGCGCCAGCGTTACGTGTGCCTGGCCAAGCTTGAGATGTTGGTAGGTGACGGCAACGGCAGCCAGATGGCCATGTGGCAAACCAAGCCGGATACCTCACAGGTTGAGCAGTTGCAGGCGCTGCTCAAAGACTATCAGGATGGCCGCTGGAATGGTGAACTTGATACCCTCAAAACGCCGCTGCCGGACCACCTGTGGCAACAGATAGCCTGTGACAAACACAGCTGTCATCGCCAACTGGCCAGTCACAGCCACTGCCCCTTCCACAAGGCCCGCGAAGATATTGATACCTGGGATGTGCTTATTGCCAACCATAGTTTGTTACTGGCCGACCTTGAACTGGGTGGCGGTGTGATTCTGCCGGATCCGGAAGAAGTCTATTACGTTATCGACGAAGCCCATCACCTGCCGAATGTAGCCAGGGACTTCTCCAGCGCCCAGGCTACGCTCAGAGGGGCCTGTGATTGGCTGGAGAAAGTCAGCAAGACCACGGCCAAACTGCAAAACCAAATAAAGAGCAACAATATTATTGCCCCGGCGCAGGCGATGCTGGATCGCATCGAAGAATTAACCGGCCTGCTGAATCAGGTTGCCCACTACTGTGATACCCAGCCCAAACTCTTTGCCAACCCGGAAAACCGCCTGCGGTTCGAACATGGCAAGCTGCCGGACGCCCTGTTGATTCAGGCAGAAAACCTGGCCACGGCCTCCAACGATGCCCTCAAGCAATTCAACAAGATGCAGGCTATTCTCAGCGAAAGCGTCAAGGATGGTGAATTACCAAGGCATCAGGCCGAAGCCCTATTGAGTGAAACCGGCTTTATGATGCAGCGCCTGGAAAACCTGCAAAAGCTCTGGAAAATGATGGCCAAGGAGGACAGCCCCAAAGGTGCCCCCACCGCCCGCTGGATTGAAGCCCTCAGCGGCAAGCAGCAGGACTACCTTTTCAGTGCATCGCCAATCGAAGTCGGCTATATGCTGGAACATATGTTGTGGGAAAAAGCCGCCGGTGTCGTGCTATGTAGCGCCACCCTCAGAGCGCTGAACCGCTTTGAGCATTTTGCCTATCAGGTTGGCCTGTCACTCAATGATGGCAGTCGCTACCTGGCGCTGCAGTCGCCTTTCGATTTTGAGAACAACGCCACTCTCTACCTGCCGAAAATGCGCACCGAGCCAACCGAAGACGCCTACACAGAAGAACTCGCCAGCCAGATAAAGCAGTTGGTAGAGGGTGAAATGGCCACTCTGGTGCTGTTTGCCTCCTACTGGCAGATGGAAAAGGTAGCCGATTTACTGCGCAACAAATTGGTATCCGAACCGCTGATCCAGGGCAGTGCCCCACGCCAGCACTTGCTCGAGCAACATAAGCAAAAATGTGACAAAGGTGAGCCCAGCATTATCTTTGGTACCGGCAGTTTTTCCGAGGGTCTCGACCTTCCCGGCGACTACCTGACTAACCTGATAGTAACCAAGCTGCCGTTTGCCGTGCCAACCTCGCCGGTAGAGCAGGCCCACGCAGAATATGTCAAAATGAAAGGCGGTAACCCGTTTTTACAATTGACTATTCCGGATGCGTCACGGAAACTCATCCAGAGTTGCGGCCGCCTGTTGCGAAAAGAGCAGGACTATGGCCGAATAACCATATTAGACAGGCGTTTGGTAACCAAAAGATACGGGTCGTCGCTGCTTGATGCCCTGCCGCCTTACCGTCGCGTTATCGAATGATGCGCTCAATCAGGATGTAAAGTGGATATTCTGCTCGAACCCAGCAGCTGGGCCATATTGGCCGCAGTCGGCCTGCTGGCCGGATTTATTGATGCCGTAGTCGGTGGTGGCGGTCTACTGTCCATTCCCGCCTTGCTGACAGTGGGCATGCCACCTCATCTGGCGCTGGGGACCAATAAACTGGCTGCCTGCTTCGGCTCCTCCATGGCGGCATTTACCTATTACCGCAAGCAGTTGCTGACCCCCAAGTTCTGGCTGTTCGCCTTTATTGCTACCGCCATAGGCGCCGTTATCGGCAGTATTGCCGTTTATCTCATCGACACCCGTTGGCTGGAAAAAATTCTGCCACTGCTTATTATCGCCATCGCGTTCTATTCGCTGTTTTCACCCGGAGCCATGGGCTGCAGCCAATGTAAACCCGTCACCGAAACGCCGGCCAAGCATAAACAGATACTTCAAGGGCTGGGGCTTGGCGCCTACGACGGCTTTGCCGGCCCGGGCATTGGCGCCTTTTGGGCCGTCAGCTCGACCGCGCTGTACCGCCTGCCCTTCCTGCACAGCAGTGCCTTGGCAAGGGCAATGACTTTTGTCAGCAATATCACGGCATTGATGATTTTCTTGCTGCTAGGTAAAGTGCACCTTTTGGTAGGCGTGGTGATGGGCTTGTGTATGATGCTGGGTTCTTATATCGGCGCCCACTCGGCTATCCGCTTCGGAATGCCGTTTATCAGGCCACTCTTTATTGCTATTGTGGTACTTATCGCCGCTAATCTAGCCTGGAGTGCCTGGTTTTGAACACCAATCAACTGGTACAACGTCTGCGGGAACAGCTCAGGCAGTTGGAGCAAGAAGTGCTGCAACATGATGCCTCTTTGCCAGCGGCACAGCGCAAACTACTGCAGGATACTGAACGCTTCAACAGCGAGTTGTTTATTCAGCATGGTGCCCAACTCTATCCCTGTGTGGAACAGCTGCACAAGAGCATAGATCAGTTGGAAAAACAGTTACGCCATCAGTTGGCCCAACACACTATCGCCTTAAGCTGCGAACGCATTCAGGACAGGTTTGTCGCCCTGAAACGGGCCTTGGGAACCACAGGTCTCAACGCCAGGATCCAAAAGCTGCAGCAGACCAGTAAGCGGCAAAGCTACCAACAACGTCAGGGCCGCCGACACCAGGAAAGTGGTTTTGGCTGGATAGCCGCGGGTGTTATGCAAAACAGCCATCAATTGTACGAAGAGCTGAACAAACATCTGAACTGGGCCAAAAAAATAGAACAAAAGATTGAACAATTGCAATCAAAGCTTGAAAACTGTCATAGTACTGACAAAATCCCCGTCCAGAATGACATCCTTTTGATGCATCGCCGCCTCGGTAAGTGCAGGCAGGCGATCAGCTATATTGAAGATCGCATTCAGGCATTCGAACGTCCGCATCAGAGTTACAATCGTTAAGGAGCAACAATGAAACTACGCTTGACCGCCTCGGCCATACTGGCCCTGCTCAGCACTTCCTCGGTATTTGCGGCCAATCTGACCATCCCTATGTCTTTTGAATATCTGGCTCTGGATGGCAAAGAAATTGAAACCAGCAACTTCAACCACAAATCTGAGCTGGCACTATCCGAAGGTGTCCACAAAATTGCTATTCGTTATCATGACATGGTCGATGATGAGTTTTCCGACAGTCAGAGCTTCGTTAAATCTTCTCCTTTCATTCTGACCCTGAAAGCCGAAGGCGACAACGAGTACATCCTTAAGCCTGCCGATGGTGACTACGTCAAGAAGCCCAAAGAGTTTGCCAAAACTCCCAAGGTCGTCATTACCCGCGCCGATAAGGGCCAGGTCAACTACCAGGTGGAACTGACTCAACTGAAAGAAACCAGTTTCCTGTCACAGCTATTCAATGGCAACAAGGGGCCAGATGTTGAAACCGCTGCTGCAGCCGTAACCTCAGGCAACATGGCCGCCAACCAACCTGTGGCACCTGTATCCCAGCCATCACCTGTCAGTGCCATGACAATGCCAGCGGCTTCCAAGGCCGGTGGCCAAGGGGGTGACAGTGCCGCCCATGCCCAGCAAATGCTGCAATACTGGTGGTTACAGGCCGATGAAGCAACTCGCAAAGAGTTCATGAGCTGGGCCATCAAACAGCTCTGATAAATGATCCCTTTGGTGTATCACGCCAGCTATTCCAAACTGGCGTTACCATCCCGGCACAGATTTCCCATCAGCAAATATCAACGCCTGTTTGAGTATCTGTGCCAAACTCCTTTTTCCGGGCAATTTAGCCTCTGCTCCCCAAAACCTGTAAAACAAATCGCTCTCGCCTCTGTGCATTGTCCTCAATATGTTGCCGGGTTTATTCACAACCAACTAGATCCCAAGGCAATGCGCCGCATAGGGTTTCCCTGGAGCGAGCATCTGCTGGCTCGGACACTGCACTCGGTCGCAGGCACCGAGCTTGCGGCACGAAAAGCACTTGAGCACGGCATAGCGCTGCATATCAGCGGCGGTTACCATCACGCTCACCAGGACTTTGGCAGCGGTTACTGTGTTTTCAACGATCTAGTCTACAGTGCCAGACGCATGATAAACCAAGGGCTGGCAGACAAGGTTCTGATTATCGACTGCGACGTCCATCAAGGCGACGGTACCGCCACCATGACAGCCGGCGATGCGAACATCATCAGCTGCTCAATACACTGCCGGCAAAACTTCCCTACCCGGAAGGCAGACTCTCACTATGATATCGAGCTTGAAAACGGCGCCGGTGATGACGAGTACCTCTCAACGCTGGAGCAGATACTGCCTTTGCTGATCTTGACTCATAGACCGGATCTCATTCTTTATGACGCCGGAGTCGATGTACATGCTGAAGATGAACTCGGCTTGTTGCGGCTCAGCCTTGAGGGCATATCCCGGCGGGATATGAGCGTATTGGGTCATGCCAGAGAAGCGGCAATACCAATAGCCTGTGTCACGGGAGGCGGATACTGCAAAGACCCTCTACAATTAACACTCAGACACAGTCAATTATTTCGCGCCGCGACTACGCTGTATCGCTAAAGGCTACGAACCAATTGTTACCAACCAAACCGAACACAGCAAAGAACTTTGGGAGCGTCACCTATGCAGCTGGAAATCCGCAACTACTACGAAGTGATGTTAATGGAAATCCTCGCTGAAGAGGGGTTGATGGATGAGCTGCCAACCGACTATGTGGCCGATCTGGCTTGTATCACGCTCAATCAACTACCAGTGCGCTACATTCACCATCTGGTGGACACCTATTTCTACGGCGACTATCAAGAACAAGATAGAATGCGCAACGAAATCTACCAGGCATTAGAGAAGTCACGGGCGTTTTTGAAATCCAAACTACCCCCGAAACTGGAAACCGATCAGCAAGCGCAGGGGTAACACAGGCATCTGCAATCAAGGAAGGTGCATTTCCTGAATCCAGGGCTCACCAAGAGAGCTTATATCTCTTGCGAACTGTGCTTCTGGAAAGTACATTTCCACCATCGCTCCGGGCCAGCTATTAACCCGATAAAAGTATCATCATAAAAAAATCAGAAAAATCACAGAAAATCAGGACATCCCACAGAAAATCAGCACAGAAATCACACAGAAAATCAGGACATCCTAAACATTTTACGGACCACCTGGAAGCATACCTTGCGGTCTCAATCTCTTATAAATGACGATGAATTATTGGAAGTAGACTCTCTGAAACGAGTAATCTGCATGCTTCATACAAAAACTGCAGTTACCAGGCATGCCTACAGCAGGCTTAAGCCTGTTGCTGCAATATCACCAAGGGTTTAAGGTTAATGGGGATGTATTGCTTGGCTTTGTTGCTTACCCCGGCACCACTTACCGCCATATTTGGCCTTCATGGCACACATTGCATCCCATCGGCCACTCATGCCACTGTACTGACGGCGAAACTCCTTGGCAGAAGTTATCCAGGCATCGTCACTGATACCAAGCTCAAGCAGTAGTTTGGGCCTGGTAGAGGCAATAAAGCCACGCTTGTCTTCCCGCACCGCCCGGCCTGTCCAATCAATCAGCTCCAGATAGTCGGCAAAGTGAAATGGGATGCCGCTTTGTTCGGTGGCAGTGGCTGCACCATCAAATTGCAGCAGTGGCTTAAGTGAAGCGTTGGCAGTTGCTGGCTCAGCAACTTCTTCTATGCGCTCCTGAATGGATGTGTAATCAGAAGTTTGCAGTGAATCTGCAATACCTGCGCGAATGGGATTTAAATCCACGTACATCATGCAGGCCAGCAGCGCCTGTTCATCGAGCAGCGCCTGCGACTTAAAGCGTCCTTCCCAGAATACGCCCTTGCAACCATCTTCTCGATTGGCCTTGCGGGCGATATCTTCGTTTAAACAGCGCATAAACCAACTAATACTGCCAAGACGTTCCTGCCAATCGCTAATCAGCGTATCCAACAGTATTCGCTCACCGTCTGAGAGACTATCGCCCTTGAGGAACTTTGCCGCCACAGGATTGCCCCTAAAGAGCCCTGTCCAACGCTCAACGACTTCAAATGGCGACAACGATTGTTGCGCAGCAAGGTCGATTTTAAGCACCAAATGGTAGTGATTACTCATAACCGCATAAGCGCAAACGTCGATGCAGAATATTGACGACAACTGCCTGATTTTATCCACTATCCAGCCACGTCTATGCTCGTAACTGCGCCCCGACAGTGCATCTTCACCACACAAAAATGCCCTTCTAACGCAACGGTTAATCACGTGGTAAAAGGGCGTACTTTCTGCATCTATCAACTGACGACGAGCTGTGGTCATAACCAACCTCGACTGAGCTTTGATGGGTATTTCAAAGGCTAGTCAAGGCTGGGCGAAACATCAAAAAGATATGGCTGTCCTATAAAGCTGACACCCGATTCAAAACTGGAATTTAACGCTATCTCAGCTGTCCATCCATTTTGAAGGACGACTGGATGCTCACATCGATCTGTGATTTTTAACGTGACACAGAATTTTGAACACCCTCCCCCTCTATCAACTGACGACGGGCTGTGGTAACAACCAACCTCGACTGAGCTTTGATGGGTATTTCAAAACCTAGTCAAAGCTGTGCGAAACATCAAAAAGATTTGGCTGTCCTGTATTCTTTTTTGTCAAAAAGATATGGCTGTCCTGTATTTCTTTTTCGACTGAGCTTTGATGGGTATTTCAAAGCCTAGTCAAGCCTGGGCGAAACATCAAAAAGATATGGCTGTCCTAACTTTTCTTTCAAAAGATTTGGCTGTCCTGTATTCTGTGCTGCGGCAAATTTGGAGCGCAGCGGAAAGTTTGTCCGGCGGCAGCGCCTTGTTAGTTTTTCTTTGGTTTGCACTTTTTAGTCTTTAACCAATTTTGGTCAATATCTATTTTAGATAGAGAAATATTGTAATTTAGCGCCCTTAGTGTTTTTAAAGAATTCTTTAATGTCACCTTTGAAAAGAATGGGAGCTCTTTCGGTATATCTTTGGTTGTAGCAATTGCATAAACCACCCTATATTTACTTGGATCTGGCCTTGGTTTTGGGTCGGCCAATTTGATTGATGCAGGCAATTTTGGGTTCAATTTTTCTCTGTAGTCAGAGTCTTTTATAAACGCTTCCGCAGCCACAAAGCCTTGAGAGAATAGGTGACTGAGTGTGCTAGAGCTTCTGTATAACTTGACATGAACAAATTCATTTCCACCCTTTATCAAGTCACAGTGCTCTAGCTTGTCATAAAGGCCACCAATCTGGATATTCTTTTTATCCATCAAGCAAAAACCGCTTTTTGTCTTAGCAACTAGCTCGTTATAGTCGCCCTCATCATCATGAGAATATATGGGAAATGAGAATGGATGAATATCAATATCGCTGAGGTAGTCATCAACTGCTGACACAAAATCACAGTTTATTTTGTACCATACTCCATTTCTTAAAATGTAATGATCTTTCCCAAATTTAATTTCAGCATACAAACAGCGGTAGACAGGCCAATTTTTTACAGACTGATACTCATTGTTGTTTACGTGAACAACATTGCTCTTCATTAACTCAACCGTAGGAGTAACGCCACCAAGGTATGTTATATAGTCATCGAAAGATAAAACCACATGACGAAGTGTTTTCTGGTACATATCAAATGAATAGCCGATTTGACCTTCCCAGTCTACTATTTCCGGTTCTCCTAACCAGAAATTAGAAAAATTGTTATTGCTTAAGTATTGATCTAGTTCCAAATCTAGTATTTCAATTTCGTCATAGTCCCGAACCCTATTGATATTTTCTACCCAGCTAAATTTGTCCGGAAGATTAGAACGATATTGCTTGATTGATTTTGAAAGAATCGCGGGTATATCTGAAAGATTGGCTTCTACTGCTATTGTAAAGGCATCCCTACCAGTTACATGACTACCAAATTCTTTTACTAGTGATGCGCCTGTTACTGCGTAAAGCATCTCCATCTCAGAATCTAAATGGAGATTGAATATGTCAACATCCCGAGTGCTTTGAGTTCTTGAATTCAATGGATTGTGATCATAGCTGGCTTTATCCAAACTTCTCAGCTTGTCAGGATCTACCGAGTTCAGCGTCACCTTTAGACCGAAGTCACGCTCGATAGACTCTTGCTTTAAAAGATGAAAACCAGTGCCAAAAGACAGTACAAATGTAGCTCCTGATACTCTTACAATAAATACAGCCCCCACATTTGAAGAGGTGCCAAATTCAGAAACATCAACTTGGCTATCTGTTGTAAACAATCTAGTCCAAGGCGGAGAATTTTTAGGTGGCTGCTTTTTTATGTAAAGACGGGCTGACTCTGCTTCTGGCAAGTCCATTTCAATAGGTTGCTTAGCATTTTCTAGCTTTATAACATCAGAATCTGGCTTGCTCCCATCTCTCGCCAAATAGATAGATAGCTTTTCTTTTCTGATTTTCTTTACTTTTGCCATAAATCCCTTCTCGGCTCAGCGCTGTAAAACTAACGCCAGCCATAAGCGGCGCCCTGATAAGGGCGTCCGGTGGAGGGCCAGAGGCCCGGAACAGACTTAATGGCTTTGTTAACTGGTTTAGATCCACACATCATTTTCTGCGGTTTGGCTACCAGTCTCGTCCCCGGTATTCACGACACCACGTGGCTCAATAAGCAAGACCTTTGCTTCATGTTCCGCATACGGCTTGTGTTCTACGCCCTTTGGAACCACGTACATTTCACCTTCGGCCAGTTCAACATGCCCGTCTCTGAAATCAATTCTGAGACTGCCTTCCAGGACTATAAAGGTTTCATCCGTGTTCTTGTGATCATGCCACACAAACTCGCCCTGAATTTTAACGACCTTGAACTGATAGTCATTCATCTCGGCAATGACCTTCGGTGACCATTGCTCGTCGAAAAGGCCCAGCTTGTCCTTGAAATTTATTGCCTGATGGCTCATGTGAACTCCTTTTCGGTGACAGTTAACAGCTGTATAGTGCGCATACGCGTTTCAGTCCTCGGAGGAGTGTAAACGCGCATCGCTATCTGTTTGTATTAGCTGGATATAATACCATTTAGTCCAAATATCCCTTGCAGCTAAACGCGCATGCGCGGTTTCCAAACCTATTATCTACCTGCTGTATTTTTTAACTTTATGAATTTAAAGCTATTTTCTAAAATGTTACAGAAATAACGCGCAAACTTAGCTGCAAATTTCCGGCATTTTGTCCATAACGTCAATAATACTGTATAAAAATCAGTTCTGAGGTGCTTGTCATGAGCGCTTCAAGTCGTACAACCAAGGGCCCCACAACCCAGGCCCTACAAAAAACGTTAAATAAAACCAAAGCTACCCCACAAGTCCAAACTCTGCTCGTCCCTACATTCCGCTGAGCACGGAAAAATACCACTGTCGCCGACTTTGAGCCGCTGAGCTTAAGGAAGTGCTAAAGCTAAGCGGTTGAATTAGTTATACAATACCCAGTACTGAATGTTAAAACAATTAGCCAAAGGTCAAGTTTTTGACAAAGGCCACAAAACCCTGATTTGGCTGCTTTTTGCAATAGAATTGACTGGCTTTGAAATCTAAAGCGATTTTCCCTGTTATTAAACCTGATTCAGTCACGCTGGCTGGTGTCGAGCACACTGGTATTATGGCCTGGAACTTTAGCCTTTAAGCCCGATACGGGCGAAATAGATGGCGGTTTTGCCCTCATGGCTTGAGTAATACACCAGCTTGAGTTCATCGCCGTCCAGCTCGATACCGGCGTAGCTGGTATCTCCGCCGGATGGCAAGGTTAAGAGCTCGGTGACCTTGGCTGTGGCGCTATCGATTTCCACCAGCGAGGTGCGCACCTTATTGTCATAGAGGCGCACCACGGCCAGCAGGCGGTCGTTATAGACAAAGGCGACCGGGCCACCGATACGGCAACTGAGCTGCTGCCATTGCCAGGTTTTGAAAGGTGCCTTGGCCTTGCCGAGCAACCCGGTTTCTTGTGCGTCCCACACAGGATCGCGCCTTAGTAGGCAAAGCGCTTCTGTATCTGAAGAGGTTTGATTAGAGCGACTCTGCTCGCCGCCCCGAAACACTCGAAACAGCAGTGATGATTCGTTGACATAGCCGTCATTTTGCAAGGGGGCGACCCAGGGCGTAAATTGCAGTTTACCGGTTTGTGATGCTTGCAGGCGCTCACTACGATAGAGCCTGACATCACCATCGGCGCCTGGGCGATAACCCACGCCGTAGAGGCCATCTTCAGCCTCGGTCACCCGCCAGAGCCAGTATCCGCTATCGGCGACTTTTTCGGGCGCCGACCAGTTGATGCCATCCAGCGAGTGCCACATCAAGGACTGCAGCGGCGCCTTGCCATGTTTGGAGGCTGCGCCAAAAAGCCATAAACGGCCAGCATGGGCGAGCAGTTTGCCGTCGCGCAGATCGCCAAGCTCGCTTTGAATAAGCGCCTCGGCCTGCCAACTTTGACCGTCGTCGCTGGATTTAAGCACTCTCAGTGCACCATCATCAGACACATGGGCCTGGCCCTCCCGAAAGACGCAGTAGAGCGCCCCCTGCCAGCGGCATAGATCGCAAAAGGCGTTGTGTTCGCCTTGGTCCCAAATTTTTGTGTGTGAGATCAGCTGCATGCCTTGGCTCCCTGAGTTGCTGTTCCTTTATCTTATACCATTACTGAACTGCGCCAAGGTAAGTGGACTTTCTTATGGTAAAAAGTGATGGCAAAAAACTTTGGTAAAAAGCTATGGCAAAAACAACGACAAAAACAACGACAAAAACTATGCAAAAGCAGCGAGAAACAGTGCCAAAAAGCTTAGAAAAATAGCAACAAAAAGGCCGCCGCGGCGACCTTTCATTGCATTGGAATCACATCTTTAGATGGGATTAGACAGGCTATCGACAAGCTTTAACACACTGCCGATAAGGCCTTGGCGGCATCAGCTGCGCTGCCGGGTTGGCTTGGGCTTGCCCGCCGCCGTCTTGTGTTTACGCACGGCGCGGCGCACCTTTGCACTGCGTACCTTGTTACGGGCCACGCTGTGTTTGTCGGCGCCCAGCATGGAGCGGGTTTCCGGATCCATGCCCGCCAATTGGCGCAGGTAGTTGACCTGCTCCAGCGGCAGTTCGACCCAGCCGCCACGTGGCAGGCTCTTGGGCAGTTCTATCATGCCGTAACGCACCCGAATAAGGCGACTCACCTGCACTTCCTGGGATTCCCACAGACGACGCACTTCACGGTTACGCCCTTCACGCAGGGTAACGTGCCACCATTGGTTGATGCCTTCGCCACCGGCGGCCTTGATATGGTCAAACTGGGCCGGGCCATCTTCCAGCATAACGCCGCTGCGCAAACGCTGCAGCGCCGCTTCCGGCACTTCACCGAAGGTACGCACGGCGTATTCACGCTCCACTTCATTGGAGGGGTGCATCAGGCGGTTGGCCAGCTCACCGTCCGAGGTGAACAGCAACAAACCCGAGGTGTTGATATCCAAACGTCCCACTGCAACCCAGCGGCTGTCACGGGTGCGGGGCAGACGATCGAATACTGTGGGCCGGCCTTCGGGATCTTTGCGCGAGCAGATCTCCCCTTCCGGCTTGTGGTAGGCCAGTACCCGGCAGATCACCTCATCGGCAGATTTCAGCGATACCGCACGGCCATCGATACGTACCTTGGCGTCGGCTTCGATGCGATCACCCAGTTTGGCGATTTCTCCGTCAATACTCACGCGACCTGCAGCAATCCATGCCTCCATCTCACGACGGGAGCCATGGCCTGCACGGGCCAAGACTTTCTGCAATTTTTCGCTCATTCAAGTTGACTCTTCTAAGGGTTCCGGCGGTGTTTTCATCCCCGAAAATACCGCCTCTAATGATTCGGCGTCAGACAGAGGCGGCAGATCCGCTATGCTGTCCAGACCGAAGTAAGCCAGAAACTCTGTAGTGGTGGCGTATAACGAAGGCCTTCCCGGCACCTCTTTGTGCCCCACAACGCGGATCCAGCGTCTGTCTGTTAAATTCTTGATAATCTGGCTGCCGACAGCCACCCCTCTGACCAGCTCAATTTCGCCGCGGGTCACAGGCTGACGGTAGGCGATAACCGCCAGGGTTTCCAATGTTGCCCTGGAATACTTGGGCGCCTGCTCCTGCCACAAAGGTTGCAGCAAGGGGCTGAGGCTGTCGCGGGTCTGAAACCGATAACCACCGGCGACCTTGACCAGCTGTACTCCGCGCTCCTGATAATCCAGGGTCAATTCATCCACCGCGGCGCGAATACGCTCGCGGGAGACACTGAAATCGGCCAGCACGGTTTCTCTCAGCGCCTTCAAGGTCATGGGCTTGGCCAGCACAAACAGACTGGCCTCGATCAGTTGTTTCAGCTGAAGGTCGTTAATCTTCGCCAAGTCGGCTCCCGTCAGTACGCCTTGAGATAAATTCGCGATAAAGGTTCGGCCTGGATCAGTTCCACCAGCAGTTCCTTTACCAATTCCATCAACGCCAGAAAGCTGACCACCACTCCGGCGCGCCCCTCTTCCACCTTGAACAGGGCTTCAAAAGGGGTGTAATGCTCACTGGAGAGCATGGCCAGAATTTGGCTCATCCGCTCCCGGGTAGAGAGCTGCTCGCGCTGAACCTGGTGAGAAGTGCCGGCTTCCACCCGCTTGAGTACCTCGCCAAAGGCCCGGGCCAGTTCAGCCAAAGACACATCCGGCGGCACCAGCAAGGGCTTGATATCCGGCGCCTTGCCCGCCTTGGCCTGGAATACGTCCCGCTCGAGCCGGGGCAGTTCATCCAGCAGCACCGCCGCCTCTTTTATGGCTTCATAAGCCTTGAGTTGGCGGATCAGCACGGCTCTGGGGTCTTCCTCTTCCTCGGCTTCCAGCTCCGGCCTTGGCAACAGCAAACGCGACTTGATTTCCGCCAATGTTGCCGCCATCACCAGATAGTCGGCCGCCAGCTCTACCCTGGCGCCCTGCAGCAGCTCGATATACTCAAGATACTGGGCGGTGATCCTGTGGATGGGCAGATCTACCACATCCATTTTTTGCTTGCGGATCAGGTACAAAAGCAAGTCGAGCGGCCCTTCAAACGCCTCAAGAAACACCTCAAGCGCCTCGGGAGGAATAAAGAGATCGGCAGGCAGCTCTCTAAGCGCCTCACCCCGCACTACGGCAAGCGGCAGACTCTGTTGAACGCCTTCACTCAAGCCGTTTTCTCTCCTCTGGCAGCATCTTTAAGGCGGCATAGGCCGACCAAACGCGCGATTATACCTTTATTGAGCGGTTAAAGAAATGGGCTGATATCGCCACTGCCTTCACGGACTATGACCATTTCGCCTTCAGACATGTCTATCACTGTGGTGGGCTTTTCACCCAGGTAACCGCCGTGGAGAATGGCATCTACCTGATGTTCGAGAATATCGCGGATATGCTCGGGATCCGACTCGGTAAAGTCGTTGCCGGGCAAAATAAGACTGGTGGACATCAAGGGTTCACCCAGAGCTTCCAGCAGTGCCAGGGCGATAACATTGTTCGGTACCCGAATGCCTATGGTGCGTTTCTTTTCATTCTGCAGTCTTCTTGGCACCTCTTTGGTGGCCTTGAAGATGAAGGTGTAACAACCCGGTGTGTTGTTCTTCAGAATGCGAAACGCCTGATTATCGACTCTGGCATAGGTCGACAGCTCAGATAAGTCGCGGCACATCAGCGAAAAGTTATGATCATTGTCTATCTGGCGAATTCTGGCGATACGGCTCATGGCGTCTTTATCGCCAATCATACAACCCAGCGCATAGCCGGAATCTGTGGGATAAACTATGACCCCGCCGCTTTTCAGAATGCTCACCGCCTGGCTTATCAGACGGGTTTGAGGATTCACCTCATGTACGTAGAAAAATTGACTCATTTAGTTATTGTCCATTGCTTGCATTGCCAGACCCAGTTCAATCCCTGGGGCCGATACAGATTCTTGCCCAGTTCCAGCCAGCGGCCGGGAAAGTGGAAATCGGATCCCACCGAGGCGTAGAGGCCGTTGAGAGTGGCGAGCGCCCCTAAATTATTTCTGTCGTCTGTGGTTTGCTGCCCGAGCACCACCTCCATGGCATCGCCACCGGCGGCCTTGAATTCGCGTACCAGGCGTTTGAGCCACTTGGCCGACAGTTGATAGCCACTGGGGTGGGCCAACACGGCCACTCCACCTGCGTTGTGGATCACCTCTATGGCCGTCGCCATCTCGCCCCAGTTGTTGGGCACATAGCCCGTTTTGCCGCGGCCAAGAAACTTCTTGAACACGCTGGCACTATCCGGCGCGTGCCCCTGCTCGGCCAGGAAACGGGCGTAATGACCACGGCTCAGCGCCGCATCACCGGCGAGCGCCCTGGCGCCTTCGTAGGCCCCGGGAATACCGGCCTTTTCAAGCCTTGCGCCTATCTCGCGAGCCCGCTCTTCCCTGAGCTCACGTTGCCGCTCGAGAAAGGCAAGCAGGTTTTCGTCGTGGCGATCGATATCCAGCGCCACGATATGAATATCATAGGCGTGCCAACGGGTAGAGATCTCAACCCCGTCCACCAAAGTCAAAGGCGCGCTCTGCCCGGCATTGAAAGCATGGGCCTCATCCAGCCCGGCGACTGTGTCATGATCGGTAATCGCCAGCAGCTCAACCCCCTTTTCCAAGGCGCGCTCGAGCAGCTGAGATGGTGTCAGTTGGCCATCTGAGGCTGTAGTATGGCTGTGAAGATCGGCCAAAGTATTTTCAGTTATCATAACGCTATTCTACTTGGTTTTGTTGGTAAAATGCGATTTATCTCCGCTGGGCGACGGCAAATTGGCATAAATTTGCATAAATTAAAAATATTCAATTGACATTGGCGGACAGCTGGGTTTCTCTATAGGTCAAACGTCGAGAGGACAAATTTTCAATGACACACTTCAACGCTTCACTCAACATCATCTGGTGGTGGCACTTCCCTTAACGCGGGTAGTGTGAAGCGCTGTGCACGATTGAAAATAACGCAGCCAAATTCAACAAAAAGCCCGCAAGAGATTGCGGGCTTTTTTGTGCTTAACGGTCAGGAAAACCCCGCAGCCAGGCTAAACAGCGGAACAACAGGAAGAACAGATGAACAGAATCGAGCCAATCGCCAGAGTACACCGCCAGACGCGGTCACTGCCCTATTACGACGATCCCCTGAAACTGTATCAGCAACTGACGCGGGACAAGCCTCACAGCATGTTGCTGGAGTCGGCCGAAATCGACAGCAAGGATCACCTGAAAAGCATTATCCTCAGCCACGCGGCGCTGGCCATTCGCTGTGACGGGTCGACCTTGAGCTTCGAGGCTTTGACAGACAACGGCGCCGGACTATTGCCTGCGATTCACGACTTCTTTAACTCGCGCGGTGAGGTCAGCCTGGAGCAGCAGAGCCTCAAGGTCCTGCTGCGCCCCATCACTACCGAGCTGGATGAAGATGCCAGACTCAAGGCAGGCTCGCCGCTCGATGGCCTGAGATTGCTGCAGCAGGGTCTGGTTGATGAAAACGAGAGCCAGTTTGAAACCGGATTTCTGGGCGGCGTTTTGGGGTACGACCTTATCGCCAGCACAGAGCCGCTGCCAAGCGTAAGCCAGGGCGCGAACCACTGCCCCGACTATCTGTTTTATCTGGCTGAAACCCTGATAACAGTGGATCACCAAAAGGGCTGCGCCGAAGCCGTGGTGATGGAGTTTAATGGCAACAGCGAGGTGCAGGCCGAGCTTGGCGCCAGACTGGATGCCATAGAAACCAACTGCCAGCTGCTGGAAGATGTCGCCCCTTTAAGCGGTGTACATGCCGAGGCCAGCGTCAATATCAGTGACGCCGATTTTTGCCGCCAGGTGAGCCGCCTCAAGGAGCATATCTGCGCCGGTGATATCTTTCAGGTTGTGCCATCACGCAGTTTCAGCCTGCCCTGCCCCAATACTCTGGGCGCCTATCGGGCACTGAGACTGACCAACCCCAGCCCCTATATGTTTTACCTGCGCAGCGCCGACTTCACCCTGTTTGGCGCCTCTCCGGAAAGCGCCCTCAAGTATGAAGCCGAGGGCAATCAGGTTGAGGTTTACCCCATCGCCGGTACTCGCAAACGCGGCAAGACCCCAGATGGCGAGATAGATTTCGATCTCGACAGCCGCATAGAGCTGGAGCTGAGACTAGATAAGAAAGAGTTGTCGGAGCACATCATGTTGGTGGACTTGGCCCGCAACGATATCGCCCGCATCAGCCAGAGTGGCAGTCGTAAAGTGGCCGAGCTGCTGAAGGTAGACAGATACTCCCATGTGATGCATCTGGTCAGCCGGGTAACCGGGCAGCTTAGGGAAGATCTCGACGCCCTGCACGCCTATCAGGCCTGCATGAACATGGGCACCCTGGTGGGTGCCCCCAAGGTGCGCGCCGCCCAACTCATTCGTGAAACCGAGCAGCAACGCCGCGGCAGCTATGGCGGCGCCGTAGGTTATCTCAACGCCCTTGGCGATATGGACACTTGCATAGTGATCCGCTCCGCCTTCGTCAGCGAAGGCATGGCGCACATCCAGGCCGGGGCCGGAGTGGTCTATGATTCAGATCCCCAGGCCGAGGCCGACGAGACCGCGCAAAAAGCGCAGGCAGTGATCAGTGCAATCAAGATGGGAGGTGGCCTGTGAAACTCTATCTATTGGATAACTTCGACTCCTTCACCTACAACCTGGTGGATCAGTTCCGCAGCCTGGGCTTTGAAGTGCTGGTGTACCGCAATAATGTCAGTGCCCAGTTGCTCGCCGAGCGGATGCTGGCGGAACCGGGTCAGGCGGCGCTTATTTTGTCTCCCGGCCCGGGCGCCCCCGGAGAAGCCGGTTGCATGATGGAGCTTATTGCGCTGCTGGCCGGCAAACTGCCGATTCTCGGTATCTGCCTTGGTCACCAGGCCCTGGTTGAACATTACGGCGGCAAGGTTGAGCGTGCCCCCCAAGTGGTACACGGTAAGGCCAGCCCGGTAGAGCACAACTGCGATGGCCTGTTTGCCAACCTGCCATCCCCCTTGCCTGTGGCCCGCTATCATTCACTGGTGGCAACCAAGGTGCCCGACTGCCTGGAGGTGATTGCCACTACAGAAGGCATGCCTATGGCCATCAGCCATCGCTGTGATGCCGCCGTCGGTTTCCAGTTCCACCCCGAATCGATTCTCACCACCCTTGGCAGCACCTTGCTGGTGCAAACACTGCAATACCTGACCATGAGCCGCGAGGAAACCTGCCATGACTGAACTGCAACCTCTGTTTGACCGCCTGTACCGGGGCGAGTCTTTGAGCCGTAGCCAGGCCGCCAGCCTGTTTGCCGAGCTTATCGACGGCAAGCTCAGTGAAAGCCTGATGGCGGCCATGCTGATCGCGCTCAAGCTCAAGGGCGAAACCATAGACGAGATCAGCGGCGCCGCCGATGCCCTGCTGGCCGCCGCCAAGCCGTTTCCGCACCAATGTCAAAGGGTAGTGGATATTGTCGGCACCGGCGGTGACGGCCACAACACCATCAATATCTCTACCACGGCCGCCTTTGTTGCCGCAGCGGCCGGGGTCAATGTTGCCAAACACGGCAACCGCGGAGTGTCCAGTAAGTCGGGCTCTTCCGATCTGCTGGCACAGTTCGGCATAGACTTGACCATGTCGCCCGAATGCGCCGCCAAACACTTGGCAGACAACGGCCTGTGTTTTCTGTTTGCACCCCATTATCACGGTGGAGTGCGGCACGCAGTGCCTGTGCGCCAGGCGCTCAAGACCCGCACCCTGTTCAATGTACTCGGCCCGCTGATTAATCCGGCTCGCCCCGACTATATGCTGCTCGGGGTCTACAGCCCGAGCTTGGTTCGCCCCATCGCCGAAGTGTTGCGGGCCCTTGGCGTCAAAGGCGCCATGGTCGTTCACGGCAGCGGCCTGGATGAAGTGGCACTGCACGGCGCAACCCAGGTGGCTGAACTCAAGGGTGAAGAGATAGTGGAATATCGCCTCACCCCAGCAGACTTTGGCGTGCCGCAGGCTACGCTGGCCGAGCTGGAAGGCGGTACCCCGGCAGAAAATGCCCTGATTACCCAAGCGCTGTTTGCCGGTAAAGGCAGCGCCGCCCAGCGTCACGCCGTGGCTATCAATGCCGCCTGCGTGCTCTATCTCGCCGGCAAGGCTGACAATCTCAGGCAGGCCACCCAACTGGCACTGGCCACCCTGGATGATGGCCGCGCCTGCGCCAAACTCAATGCCCTGGCGGACAAGGCCCACCAAACCCAAACTGAAAACAATGACGCCAACTCACCACAACCCAGCAAGGCAGGAGCTATATCATGAGTAACGTGCTTGAGCGTATCGTCGCCACCAAGCAGCAGCATATTGAAGCCCTCAAGCTGCATTTTCCCGAAGATAACCTGACGCCCAAGACGTCGGATCGCAGCCTGTATCAGGCACTCAGTGCAAAAGGCGCCGGCTTTATTCTGGAATGCAAGAAGGCCAGCCCCTCCAAAGGGCTTATCCGCAAAGACTTCGATCCGGTTGCCATTGCCGATGTTTACAGCCGCTACGCCTCCGCGGTGTCGGTACTGACTGACGAAGCCTTCTTTCAGGGTGACTTTCGTTATTTGCCCAAGGTGCGCGCCAGAATCAAACAGCCGGTATTGTGCAAAGATTTTTTTGTTTCGCCTTATCAGGTTAAGTTAGCGGCCCATCAGGGTGCCGATGCCATCTTGCTAATGCTGTCGGTACTGAGCGATGAGCAGTATCGATTGCTGGCGAGCGAAGCCGAGCAATATGCCCTCGACACCCTCACGGAAGTTTCCAACGAGGAAGAACTCAAGCGGGCGCTGGCTCTGGGCGCGCCGATTATTGGCATCAACAACCGCAACCTCAGGGATCTGAGTACAGATCTGGCGATGACAGAATACTTAGCCCCCAAGATCCCCGAGGGGACACTGATCATCAGCGAATCCGGGATCTACAGCCGTGAGGATGTACGCCGCCTCAGCCCGCTGGTCGACGGCTTTTTGGTGGGCAGCTCACTTATGGCCGAGGCCGATTTGGATCTGGCCTGTCGCCGCCTTATCTATGGCAACAACAAGGTGTGTGGCCTGACCCGGGAGCAGGATCTGCTGGATGCGGCAAAATCCGGCGCCGTCTATGGCGGCCTCATCTTCGCCGCCAAGTCCCCCCGTTGTGTCAGCCGCGCCCACGCCGCCGAGCTGTGCCGTTATAACGCCGAGCAGCCGCGTAAACTGGCGATGGTGGGGGTATTTGTCAATGAATCACCGGCGCAGATGGCCGAGCTGGCCAATGAACTGAAACTGAGCGCGCTGCAGCTTCATGGCAGTGAATCAAGCGAAGATATTGCCAAGCTCAAGCAGCTGCTTGAGCAAAATGGGCACCAGGCCGAGATCTGGAAGGCTGTTCCGGTCAATGTCGACGGCGGCGAGCTGCCAGCCTTGCCGGAAGGCGCCGACCGCTATCTCTATGACAGTAAAAGCGGCGACAACTTTGGTGGTACCGGCAGACATTTCGATTGGCAGCAAAGGCTTGCCCAGCGTGAGCGCGCCATGCTTGCCGGTGGCCTGAGTCCGGGCAACGCCGCTTTGGCTGCCACCCAAGGCTTTTTCGGGCTGGACTTTAACTCAGGGGTGGAAAGCGCCCCAGGCATCAAAGATAGAGCAGCACTGCAGGCGGTGTTTAAGCAACTCAAAGCCTGACAAGAACAACAGCATTCGCCTGTCAGACAGGCGCAACAAGTATCCTAAGGAAAGCAGTATGAGCGAGTTAAAACTCAACCCTTATTTCGGGGAATACGGCGGCATGTATGTGCCGCAGATTTTGATGCCGGCGCTGAAGCAGTTGGAAAGTGCCTTTGTCGAGGCCCAGAATGATCCCGCCTTTCAGGCCGAGTTCACCGAGCTTTTGAAAAACTATGCCGGGCGTCCCACCGCCTTGACCCTGACCCGTAACCTGTCGCCCAATGACAAGGTGAAAATCTACCTCAAGCGGGAAGATCTGCTGCACGGCGGCGCCCACAAGACCAACCAGGTGCTGGGACAGGCGCTACTGGCAAAACGTATGGGTAAAAAAGAGATCATCGCCGAAACCGGCGCCGGTCAACACGGGGTGGCCACCGCCCTGGCCTGCGCCCTGCTGGGTCTTAAGTGTAAAATCTACATGGGCGCCAAAGATGTGGAGCGCCAAAGCCCCAATGTGTTCCGCATGCGTTTAATGGGCGCCGAGGTCATTCCTGTCACCTCAGGCTCGGCCACTCTCAAAGATGCCTGCAACGAGGCGATGCGCGACTGGTCCGGCAGCTATGACAAGGCGCACTACCTGCTGGGTACCGCCGCCGGGCCTCACCCTTTCCCTACCATAGTCAGGGAGTTCCAGCGCATGATAGGCGCCGAAACCAAGGCGCAGATCCTCGAGCGTGAAGGCCGACTGCCGGACGCCGTCATTGCCTGTGTCGGCGGCGGCTCCAACGCCATAGGTATGTTCGCCGACTTCATAGATGAAGCCTCGGTGCGCCTCATAGGGGTCGAGCCGGCCGGGAAAGGCATAGATACGCCGATGCACGGCGCGCCGCTGCGGCACGGCAAGACTGGCATCTTTTTTGGCATGAAGGCGCCCTTGATGCAGGACAGCAACGGCCAGATAGAAGAGTCTTACTCCATCTCTGCCGGGTTGGATTTCCCCTCTGTGGGCCCGCAACACGCCCACCTCAACGCCACCGGACGCGCCACCTATGAGTCGGCCACCGATGAGGAGGCACTGGAGGCCTTCCAGTTACTGGCCCGCTGCGAAGGGATTATTCCGGCGCTGGAGTCGGCCCACGCGCTGGCCTATGCCATCAGGCTGGCCAAAGAGTGCCGCGAAGAAACCATACTGGTGGTTAACCTCTCCGGCCGCGGCGATAAAGACATATTTACCGTTTCCGATATCCTGGCAGAGCGCCAGGCTGCATCTGCGCAGTCAGATAAATCACAGGAGTCACAGGCATGAGTACACGTTATCAAACCACTTTTGCCCGGCTGCAGGCCGAAGGTCGCGGCGCCTTTGTTCCCTTTGTGACACTGGGCGATCCAAGCCCTGAGCTGTCGCTGCAGATTATCGACACCCTGATTGCCCACGGTGCCGACGCCCTTGAGCTGGGCTTCCCCTTTTCCGATCCGTTGGCCGATGGCCCGGTGATCCAGGGCGCCAACTTACGGGCGCTGGCGGCAGGTACCACGCCGGCCAAGTGCTTCGAGCTTATCGCCGAGGTACGCAGCCGTCATCCCGAGTTGCCCATCGGCCTGCTGTTGTACGCCAATCTGGTATACGCCAACGGCATCGACAACTTCTATCGCCGCGCCGCCGAGTCCGGGGTGGATTCAGTGCTGATAGCCGACGTGCCGGTTGAGGAAGCTGTGCCTTTTATAGAAGCCGCCAAGGCCCATGCCATAGCGCCTATCTTTATTGCGCCGCCCAATGCCGATGATGATACCCTCAAGGCGGTGAGTGAAGCCGCTGAAGGCTACACCTATCTGCTGTCCCGCGCCGGGGTAACTGGCGCCGACAATAAGGCAGGTATGCCGGTGGATGAGGTACTGGCCAAGCTTAAAGCCTTCGATGCGCCGCCTCCACTGTTGGGGTTCGGTATCGCCGAGCCGGCTCAGGTCAGCGCCGCAATTGCCGCCGGCGCCGCCGGTGCCATCTCGGGCTCTGCCGTGGTCAGGATCATTGAGCAACACCAAGACGCACCCGATATGCTACTGAGCACTCTGGCCGACTTTACCCGTGCCATGAAGGACGCCAGCTAAGGGAGGACTTATTCGCCCCTCCCTCTTTAATCCTCGAGCCAGGGTATTCCCTGGCTTTTTTATGTCACGCACAACCCAATACACTTATTTACACTTGATTTTCAATCGAGCAACGGGATATCTTCAAATATCATCTTTTGTAAGATAAGCAAAATAAAAGAGTCATTTTTTTAACACCTTAGGGTACTTGGTCTCACACTGTTTCTTAAAGTTATAGGTTAAGCACTCTATTAATGCTCCCAAACCTTGGGAAGGTGCAGGGCCAAAGTATCAATATAAAATGTGAACATTAGCCCACAAAAAAATATTCACATTAAATAAACTTACGTTGCAAAATGTAACCAATAGATTAAGGAACACAAAAATGAAACGCAGTTTATTTACTGCCGGTACACTCGCTTTAGCTCTAGGTGGATGCGCAACCCAATCTCCACAAGTTGAGTCCCAGGAAAGCCCTCACTCTCAACAAGCTCAAATTGAAGCACAAAAAGCAGCCATGGAGGCATCGGTTACCAATCCCATCCTAAAACGTAAATTAGCTCTTGGCCGAATTACTAATGAAACCATCTACGGCAAAAGCCTTTTGCGAGATGACAAAGGCGATGTACTTGGTAAGCAAGTAACCGACATGTTATCAAAAGCTCTGACAGAGTCAGGCCAATATCTCGTATTTGAACGTCCAGATATTGAGCGCCTTAAAGATGAGGCAAAGCTTACTGGACAAAAGCTAAACCTAGTAGGTGTTGATACTTTAATAATCGGCTCTCTCACTGAGTTTGGCCGTAAAACAGAAGGGAAAAGTGGATTCCTTTCTTCCACTAAAAAACAAGTCGCCTTTGCTAAAGTTGACTTACGCTTAGTCGATAGCAAAACTGGGCTGGTTTACCATTCTCTATCAGGAGCAGGGGAAAGTAGTTCTGAGGCTGCTTCTGTTGCAGGCTTTGGTTCTAAAGCTGCCTACGATGGAACACTCAATGATGCTGCGATATCTAACGCGATATCCGATGCTATCAGCAAATTGACCGCCGAAATGCAAACCCGTCCTTGGCAAACCGATATTCTAGCTGTTGAAGATGGGATGATTTACATCAGTGGCGGTAAGTCACAAGGTATAAAACAAGGAATGAGTTTTAATATCGAAACTCAGGGAAAAGTCATAAAGTCCAAACAAACTGGTTTCGATATTACATTACCTGGAAAGAAAGTCGCTACTGTTTCAGTAATACAGCTTTTTGGCGACAATGAAACAAACGAAGGCGCAATAACCAGTATTTCCAGCGGTTCAATTGATGGTCTTAAATACACAGAACTTAATGTGGTGGAGGCAAAATAATGAAATTAAAATTAGCCCTGATACTGAGTGTTTTATCCCTCAATGTAGGTTGTGTACAAATGCCAACCACTAGCAGTTCAACTGTAGACAATCGTCCTCAAATTGTATTTAAAGTAAGCGATACTTCTGATGTAGAAGGAATGCGTGTAATCGTTGACGGACTCGACAATGGACCTGTCGCGCCATTCACTAATGGTACTCAAGCTTTGCGTATTCTTCCTGGTACTCACATTATTAAAATCCTGAATGGTGATACTGTTATTTCATCGCAGAAAATCTATGTATCCGATGGTGTGACAAAAGAGGTTCTGATCAAATGAACCGTCTCAAACTTGGCCTATGTGTATTGGTAGTGCTTGGCTTAGCTGGCTGTAAATCGACAACTTTATATAACTGGGGAGTTTATGATGAAGGCCTGTACGAATACTATCACGATCCCGTCGCAGCTAAGGAGTTCCCTATAGCACTTGAAGATCACCTGAAACAAATTGAAGATAATAAACAACGACCAGCACCTGGGTTATATGCTGAAGTCGGAACTTTCAAGCTAAAATCAGGCGATATAACCGGAGCAATATCCTTTTATGAAAAAGAAGCGAACACATGGCCGGAAAGCGCTGCCTTAATGAAGACTCTAGTGCAAAACCTTCAACGTCAAAACGGTAATAAGCAATGAGATTTATCAAATTAACTTTTTCAGTTGCGTTAGTTGCCTTACTTTCCGCATGTCAAACAACGACAGCTCCACGTCAAACTGGTTTTGAAGAACACAATCCAAGCTCAATTCTGATACTCCCAGTCATAAACCACAGCGTTGATGTCGATGCGCCGCTTGCGGTGTATAGCTCTTTACCTGTAATGCTTGCAGAGAAAGGTTACTATGTCTATCCATCGAATACAGTGAAGACAATTCTTGAATATGAAGGTCTTTACGAGCCTCAAGAGATACATCAGCTACCCGTGACCTCTTTGGTACAAATGTTTGGTGCAGATGTGGTTCTGTATGTCACGATAGAGCGGTGGGATACCACATATATGCTTATTTCAAGTACGACAGAAGTAGAGTTTACATACGCATTCAAAAACAAAACCGGGGATACGATTTGGCAAACCTCAAAAAAAATGCAATATACGCCCCAAAATAGTTCTACCGGTAACCCGTTGGCCGATCTCATAGGGGCTGTCATCACAGCAACAATTAACCGCGCGGCTCCCGATTATATGCCTCTGACCCGGATGGCTAACTACCAGGTTTTCTATAGCGATCAATCGACCTACTTACCTAATGGTCCATACAAACCCAAAGAGATTAAGTAGCTCAAAAAATCAGTTAAGCTTTTTTCTTGCTCAAGCCAGGGTATTCCCTGGCTTTTTTAGGCATCGCAAACGACAAAAGCCTAAGCTGGTTTCAATCCGGGGCGTTTTCTGAACCATGCAAACCTTGTCGAGAGCTCTGCACCGCAGCCGGAACAGTATTAAACAAATATCTGAATTTTATTAGATTTTTACGCATTTCCGCCCAAACAATGGATACTTTACGATATTAATTGAGCGAATTTCTCAACTGAGTCTTTGGGGAGATGATTAAGTCAGAGAAAATGATTAATTGGAAGCAAGCTGCTTCCAGTTTCATCCAAGCAACCAAGATGGAAGACTATTTCAGAGCAAGGTACTCACTGATAAAAAGGCCATCTTTGCAGATGGCCCTTTATTAAATATTTACAGTTAAAAAAGCTTACTTATAAAAGGCTTCTACTGTGCCTTTGATGGTCATCAACAAGGGCTGGCCACGGCGGTCGAGCGCTTTGTGAGAAGCGACTTTAATCCAGCCTTCGCTAATACAGTACTCTTCCACGTCATTGCGCTCTTTGCCATTGATGCGAATGCCCACATCGAACTCAAACACTTCAGCCACATGGTGTGGGCTGCGTGGGTTGATAGAAAGGCGATCCGGCAGAGCAGGTGGTACTTTGGTATCGGTCATAATCTTCATCTTGGGTAAATAAAACTCGCGATATTGTAGGCAATCCCCCAATCCACCTCAATAGTGGCGAATAGCTTTATCCACACGGATTATACCCTTTTTATCAATCCAATCAGCCAATTTGGTTGTTTGGCCATGAGCTAAACTTTATCTGACTCGATTGCACGCCCGTTGATAAGCGAATCAATAGAGTCAGGTTCCAAAAAATTAACTGCGTATGCAACGAGCCGGCAGCTTAAGTTGGATATTCGGCCAAATACCTCATCCTCAAACCCAATGGAAATGGCATTTGGAAAAATCCAGCAAAAAACGGCGCAAAGCCAAAGCCTGCGCCGATTTCATGGGATGGTTATCCCCCTATGACTTGTTTACATCAGCCGTCAGCGATTACTGCAAATCGAACCTATCCAGCTCCATCACCTTGGTCCAGGCTTTGGCAAAGTCCTCAACGAAGCGGGTCTTGCCATCGTCTGCGGCATACACTTCAGCAACGGCTCTGAGTTCTGAATGGGAACCAAACACCAAGTCGACAGGCGTAGCCGTCCATTTGAGTTTGCCGGACTGACGATCAAGCCCCTGATAGAGACCTGGCTCCTCGCCCTTTTCCCAACGAGTAGACATATCCAGCAGGTTTACAAAGAAGTCGTTACTGAGCTTGCCGGGGCTTTGGGTGAACACCCCATGCTTACTACCGCCACTATTGGTATCCAGCACTCTGAGACCGCCAACCAATACCGTCATTTCAGGAACCGTCAGGTTAAGAAAGTTCGCCTTTTCAATCAGAGCTTCGGCCGGTGATGCCGGGCTTTGATCACTGAAATAGTTTCTGAAACCATCGGCCTTGGGCTCTAGCACGGCAAAGGAGTTCACATCCGTTTGGGCCTGAGTCGCGTCCATCCGCCCGGGATGGAAGGCAAGATTGACTTTAACCCCGGCATCGGCTGCGGCTTTTTCTATGGCGACACTGCCGCCCAATACAATGAGATCAGCCAGCGACACCTTTTTACCGTCCTTGGCTTTCTTATTGAAATCCTTTTTGATTTTATCAAGCTTACCAATGACTTTCGCCAATGCCTTGGGATCATTAGCCGCCCAATCGCGCTGGGGCTTCAGGGCGATTCTGGCACCATTGGCGCCGCCACGCATATCTGTGCCACGAAAAGATGACGCCGCGGCCCAGGCGGTTTTCACCAGTTCAGGCACGCTGAGGCCTGAATCCAAAATAGCCGCTTTCAGTTGTTTGGTATCGGCCGCGTCGATCAGTTGATGATCGACGGCTGGGATAGGGTCTTGCCAGATCAGATCTTCATAAGGCGCATCTTTACCCAGGTAGCGGCTCTTCGGCCCCATATCTCTATGGGTCAACTTGAACCAAGCCTTGGCGAAGGCCAGCTCAAACTCGGCCGGATTATTGAGGAAACGGGTCGTGATCTCGCGGTAAATAGGGTCTTCCTTCAGCGCGATATCACTGGTGAACATGATAGGAGCATGACGCTTGTCGGGAATATGGGCATCTGGCACCAAATTGGCGGCCTTGCCATCGGCAGGGATCCATTGAATGTGGCCGGCCGGACTCTTGGTTTGTACCCAATCGAAAGTATAGAGCCAGGTTAAGTATTCCATGGTCCACTTGGTGGGATTGGAAGACCAGGCGCCTTCCAGGCCGCTGGAAACCGTATCTTCCGAGTGACCTTTACCGCAGCGGTTTTTCCAGCCAAGGCCCTGCTCCTCTATTCCGGCGGCAGCGGGTTCTGCGCCGACACACTTGGCTGGGTCATGGGCGCCATGAGCCTTACCGAAGGTGTGACCACCGGCGATCAGCGCCACGGTTTCTTCATCATTCATGGCCATACGGCCAAAGGTATCGCGTATTTCCTGGGCAGATGCCAAGGGATCGGGCACGCCATTGGGCCCCTCAGGGTTCACATAGATGAGTCCCATCTGGGTGGCTCCCAAAGGTTTTGCCAACTCACCTTTTTCATTGTGGCGTTTATTGTCGAGCCACTGTTTCTCGGCGCCCCAATTAACCTTCTCGGCTTCCCAGTCATCAGTGCGGCCACCGGCAAAACCGAAGGTCTTAAAGCCCATGGACTCCAGGGATACGTTACCGGCCAGTACCATGAGATCGGCCCAGGAGATCTGGCTGCCATACTTTTGCTTAATTGGCCAAAGTAAGCGGCGAGCCTTGTCGAGACTGACGTTATCGGGCCAACTGTTGAGAGGCTCAAAACGTTGCTGACCACCACTGGCACCGCCGCGACCGTCAAAGATGCGATAAACACCGGCACTGTGCCAGGCCATACGGATAAAGAAAGGGCCATAGTGACCATAGTCGGCAGGCCACCAGTCCTGGGAAGTGGTCAACGTGGTTTTGATGTCGGCTTTAACGGCGTCCAAATCCAAAGAGCCAAAAGCCTTGGCATAGTCGTAATCGGTGCCGTAGGGATTGGATTCAGCGCCGTGCTGACGCAGTGGCGATAGATCCAGTTGCTGCGGCCACCAGTAGGCGTTGGTTGTTGCGGCCTGAGGCTGAGCGGCCGATGGCGACTGCGCCGCTTGGGTACTGGCTGCGCCAAATACCATGGCAACAGACAGCGCCACCGCGGTCAAAGATGGGATACTTGATTTCATGTTGGAAGTCCTCTTCCTTGGTGAAGGGGGTGGGATAAGCCACTCCCCCGATTCAAGTGCCGCGAATGCCGGCGCCTTTGGTTAGCGCGCCTTAACAAACGGGCACAGTTAAGCAGCGACGGATACAGCCTGTCGCTGCTTATTCCAAGGTAGTGAGGAAACCTATTCGCGACTAACGATTAAATCAGATTATTGTAATCTAAAAAGAAGCGAATACTAATTTAGGGGGCGGCATTCTGCAGTTGTCCAACCATTTTCTAAGCCAAAGATTGGAAGTCAGTGGTTGCTATCAAATGTTCGTTTTCAAGCCCAGTGTTGAGCGCTAAAGGGCTTGGCCTGTCTGTCTTTGGCTGAGAGTAATGGCTCACCCAGTGCGATATTCAGCGGCCAGTCAATCGCTAACTCGGCATCGTTCCAGACAATGGCGCCTTCATCGCCAGGTTGGTAATAATCACTGCACTTGTACAGCACCTCAGCTGGGCCCTTGGTCACATAAAAACCATGGGCAAACCCCGGTGGGATCCATAGCTGGCAGCGATTTTGTGCCGATAAAAGCAAACCGTGCCATTTACCAAAGGTGGGAGACTGGGGACGAATATCGACGGCGATATCGTATATCTCACCGCTGATAACCCGAATCAACTTACCCTGGGGATATTGGCGCTGAAAATGAAGCCCCCTAAGCACGCCCGTGCCAGAACAGCTGTGATTCTCCTGCACCAGAGTGACTGGATCTTGGCCGGAATCCATCAAGGCTTTTTCAAAGACAGAGGCTCGAAAGCACTCCATAAAATAGCCCCGAGCATCACTGAAAATCTCGGGCGTAAACAATATCAGACCGGATAAAGGGAGAGATTGAACTTTCATTAAGGTACACAAAAAACATTAATTGATGAGGATTGTAGCAGGAGTCAAAGCGGTAAGACGATAGCCTTTCGATTGCATTGCTTAAACAAGCCGGTTACGTGACTGAATAGGC
This sequence comes from Shewanella sp. BJSY2023SW001, assembly GCF_047314685.1. NCBI lineage: Bacteria > Pseudomonadati > Pseudomonadota > Gammaproteobacteria > Alteromonadales > Shewanellaceae > Shewanella > Shewanella sp. BJSY2023SW001. The sequence continues at coordinate 145,296 of NZ_JBKORF010000082.1, read as the reverse complement.
TCTGAACCATAACCAAGATGGTGTGACAAAAGCCTTACACCCGGTAAAACAGCTGTGCTAGCCTGAAGGCCAACTTAGGTAACTTAAGGGAATAAACCATGAACAAATCCACTATTTTTGCGCTGTTGATGACAAGTGGTATGGCGCTGGGTCTGGCTGCTTGCCAAGATCAGGAAAGCCAATCTCCAGGGACAAACGGCCCAGCAGAAACCGCTACGGCCCCGGCTGAACAAACAGCCCAAATACCAATGGGTGATACCAGTCAAAACTCGCTGGACTGGGACGGAAGCTATAAAGGACTGCTGCCCTGTGCAGATTGCTCAGGAATAGAAACTACGCTGACGCTCAAAGAAGATAACAGCTATCGCCTGCAGCAAGTGTATCAAGGTAAGGACGAGAGCATATTCAGCGAAACCGGCAAGTTCACCTGGGATGCCAGCGGCAGCAAAATCACCCTGGAGGATGGCAGTAAATATCTGGTAGGGGAAAATCAGCTGTTTATGCTGGACAGAGAAGGCAACCGCATCACCGGCAGCCTGGCTGATAACTACAGGTTAAATAAAGAGAACTAAATACGGCGCATGAATACTGCAAAATGATGAGATAAAGCCATAGCGCGTTTCAGTTCTGAAGCGCGCTATGGCTCTTTTATCAATAAAAGGCTTTATACCAATCGGCAAAGGCTTTGACCCCTTCACGGATCCCAACTCTAGGCTTATAAGCCACGGCACTATATAGATCTTCGGTATCAGCCCAAGTGGCCTGGACATCACCATCTTGCATAGGCAGCATAATTTTTTCAGCTTTTTGCCCGAGCGCTGCTTCAAGCTCACTGATAAAATCCAATAAACGAACCGGGCTGCCATTACCTATGTTATAAACACGATATGGCGCACTGCTGGTTGCCGGGGAGCCCTGTTCTACCGTCCATTCGCTCTGCCGTATTGGCACTTTATCTGCCACTCTGATGATGCCTTCGACGATATCATCGATAAAAGTAAAATCACGGCTCATATTCCCCTGATTGAACACCTTGATGGGCCTGCCAGAAGTAATGGCATCGGCGAACAGCATAGGTGCCATATCCGGGCGTCCCCAAGGGCCATAGACAGTAAAAAACCTCAGTCCAGTTGTGGGCAAGCCATAAAGATGCGCATAGCTATGTGCCATCATCTCATTGGCTTTCTTAGTCGCCGCATAAAAAGACACCGGATGGTCGACCGAATCATTCGTCGCGAATGGCATCTTCTTGTTGAGGCCATAAACCGAGCTGGAAGAGGCATATACCAGATGTTCAATGCCATGATGACGGCAGCCCTCCAACACAGTAAGCGTACCGATAAGATTACTGTCCGCATAAGCATAGGGGTTTTCAATTGAATAGCGAACCCCAGCCTGAGCCCCCAAATGGATGACCCGCTTAAAACCACCTTTGGCAAAGAGTTCAGCCATAGCCTCCCTGTCAGCCAAATCAAGCTTTTGAAAATGGAAATGGTTAAAGTCAGCCAGTTTTTGCAATCTGGCCTGCTTTAAACCGATATCGTAGTAATCATTGAGATTATCGATACCAACAACTTCAAACCCCGCTTCACACAAACGTTCGCAGACGCGGGCCCCGATAAAACCGGCTGCGCCGGTAACCAAATATTTCATACCACTGTTCTCATTTAACTTTCAGCATGGGAAGCCGCTTTCAATCGTTACCAAAGAGATCCCGGGTATAAACTTTATCCGCAACATCTTTTAGTTCATCAACCATACGGTTCGAAATAATGACATCTGAAACTTTTTTAAATTCAGTAACATCGCGTATCACTCTAGAGCGGAAAAACTCATCACTTTCCAGCACAGGTTCATACACCACCACTTCAATCCCTTTGGCCTTAATTCGTTTCATCACACCTTGCACCGCCGAAGCGCGGAAATTATCAGATCCGGACTTCATGATCAGTCGGTATACGCCAACTACTTTGGGTCTTTTGGCAATGACGGAATCTGCAATAAAATCCTTACGGGTTCGGTTGGCATCAACGATTGCCGCTATCAGGTTGTTGGGAACCTGGTTGTAGTTAGCCAGTAGTTGTTTGGTATCTTTAGGCAAACAGTAGCCACCGTAACCAAATGAAGGATTGTTATAATGACCGCCAATACGGGGATCCAAACACACCCCCTCTATTATCTGCTTTGGATCCAGGCCATTGGTTTCCGCATAAGAGTCAAGTTCATTGAAATATGCGACTCGCATAGCTAAATATGTATTGGCAAAGAGCTTAATAGCTTCAGCCTCCGTACTACCGGTAAAGAGCACGGGAATATCTGGCTTTAACGCTGCGTCAACAAGCAATTGAGCAAATCGTTCGGCTCTCTCTGAGCGTTCACCAACAATAATTCGAGAAGGATAAAGGTTATCGTACAAAGCCTTACCTTCTCGCAAGAACTCAGGTGAGAATATGATATTGGCCGTACCATGCCTGTTTCGCAATGCTCTGGTAAAACCAACAGGCACAGTAGATTTAATGATGATACAAGCGGCAGAATTAACCGCTATCACATCTTCTGCCACGGCTTCTACTGTGCTGGTGTCAAAGTAATTGGTCTTGGGATCGTAATCCGTTGGCGTAGCAATAATCACATAATCTGCGCCCCGATAGACCTCTTTGTCCGTTGTGGCAGTTAACTGCAACTTATTGCTCACCAAGTATTGCTCAATAAGCTCATCGGCTATGGGCGAGCGACCGGCATTGACCATTGCCACTCTTTCTGATGAGATGTCCAACGCCCACACCTGATTATGTTGTGCCAGCAAAACTGCGTTTGACAGGCCAACATAACCTGTTCCAACAACCACTATCTTCATTTTTTCCCCCAACTGCTTACGCTGTACGCTAACTTAACACAGTGGTGAAACCAGAGATATACACAACGAGTCTAGCCCCTAAGGGGACTAGACTGGTGGCTGCTATGCTAATTATTGACAAACACCGTCCACTTACGCCATGGCACAGCCGGGATAACCGAACCATAGCGCAGCAATGAGCAAGGACTTTGCATAAAGAGAAGAAAAATCTCCCTATTACAGGGTTGAAGCTGAAAGCACGGAACTGATACTTGTCGTCAGTCTATAAAACCGGCTCAGACCGAAGACAAGGCTTTCATGCAGCGGTTTCAGCGCAGCGGCAATTCGACATCAGCAAACATCTGTTCTATCAGCTGTGCATCACGCAGGGCCACTGCCTTCTCCACTACATCCCGGGTCAGATGCGGCGCAAACCGCTCAATAAAATCATACATGTAGCTACGCAGGAAACTGCCCTTTCTAAAGCCTATCTTGGTGGTGCTGTGGGCAAACAGATGGCTGGCGTCTATGGCGACCAGATCCTTATCGATTACAGGGTCGATCGCCATGGAGGCGATTACGCCCACCCCGAGTCCCAATCTGACATACGTCTTGAGCACGTCGGCACTGGTGGCACTGAAAACGACCCTGGGCTCAAGCCCCGCCCCATGAAAACCACGCTCAATTTCCGAGGCCTTATCAAAACCAAACACATAAGTGACCAGAGGGAAGCGCGCCAATTCTTCAATGCTGATCCGGCTACGGCTGGCGAGCGGGTGATCCCTGGATACCACCACAGAACGATTCCAGTGATAACAAGGCAACATGATGAGGTCGGAATAAAGATGCATCGCCTCGGTGGCAATGGCAAAGTCGGCATCACCACGGGCAGCTGCTTCGCTTATCTGTGAAGGCGTACCTTGATGCATATGTAGATTCACCTTGGGGTAACGTTCGATAAAATGCTGGATAATCTGTGGCAAAGCGTAGCGGGCTTGAGTATCTGTGGTGGCAATGTTCAGTTCCCCCTGATCCGGCTTAGTGTATTCTTCAGCCACCTTCTTGATACTTTCGACTTTACCCAGGATATCGTTGGCAATTTTAATGACCAGCTCGCCGGCCGGTGTCACATGAGTCAAGTGTTTGCCGCTGCGCCCGAAGATCTGGATCCCCAGTTCATCCTCCAGCATGCGTACCTGCTTACTGATCCCTGGCTGAGAGGTGTAAAGGTTCTCAGCGGTCGCGGAAACATTGAGGTTATGATTAACCACTTCTGCAATATATCTGAGCTGTTGCAGTTTCATCTTTAGATCCTTGAACTTCAGCCCCATTCAGGAGCAGAATTGAGTGTTGGAATACCGGACATCTATAATTAATGGTTATAGTATAAAGCAATAACTAAATCAAACAGGAATATAGCCGCGAATGCGAGCTATCTTCAGGACAGATACCTGGTGCTGGGCTAAGATAACTAGGCTAGTTTATTGATTTATTGTAGCATTAACATAATGATAAAATTTACGGACAGGCTATGGCATTTACTCTCGTACTGCTGCTGATAGGTGCGCTTCTTTTGCTGGTTATCGGTATCAATGTTATTCAGCAACAAAAAGAGCGAGTCGAGGCCGAACGTCGTACTGAGTTGGCTCGTCAACGAGCGATTTTGGACGAAACTGAAGAAGTTCTCTCCAATACCGGCATGTTTCCATGCTCTTCACAAATCGTTTTGGTGCTCTACAAGCGCATTCAGGATGCCGCAAGAATTGCCGTTACCCTGAGTAAAGCCAACCAAAAGAGTGACTATGAACGACGGCTGACCGACCTTGACGCGCTGATCACCAATCTGCAAAACAGTCCCCAACAAACACCTGCGATAGAGAGTTTTCGTCTGCCGGACAACGACCGTCAGGTATTGGTACTGGTACAGACTTTGAAAAAGCTCAAGGCGATTTTGCGTGCCGAGCATAACAAGGGCAAAGTCGATCCTACTGTTTTTTCCACTGAAGAAGGCCGTATCGATAGCCTGCAACTCAGGATCAATGTCGAGAGTATGCTATCCCGCGCCCGTGCCGCCAGTTATATGAAACAATATGGCTCATCGAGGCAGATGGTGACTAAGGCCCTCGGCACCTTGCATACCATCAAGGCGCAAACCCCGAACGATCCTTTCATTGCCCGCAAAGTGGATGAAGCCAAGCAACTACTCGATGAAATCATGGGGGCACAAAAGATGGCTCAGCCCAGTGCCCCAAAAACCAAAAGTGATGAAGATGATATCGACGTGTTGTTCCAGCCTAAGAAGAAATGGTAAGCCGTCAACTTGACCTAAAGTAGCTTCAGGCAAGCACAGTTCAAAAAGCGCCTTCAGGGTGCTTTTTGGCTTAATCCTGTCCAATCAAGACTCTATTCTCCGATTACCTCTCTGCCAAATCCATCTTGAATAATCCAAGCGGGTAACAGTTGTTTCCAATGACGACCAAACATAGGCCTCCGGAAACAAGAAAGCCCTGCAACGGCAGGGCCTTCTTCTTAACTCAGGTCTTTACCTGAAACTTAACTCTTGGCTTTCTTTTTCTTGGTGTTTTCAGCAAACCACTTGCCATCACGATAATGAGCAACCCAGCCGGTAGCCTTACCGTCAACTTCGCTGGCCACATACTGCTCTTTAGTCTTGCGACTGAACTTCACTAGAGTCGGATTACCTTCATCATCTTTCACCGGCGCATCGGCCAGGAACTGATATTTGGGCCACAGCAACTCGCGATACTCCACCAGCTCAGAGACCAATGGTGCACGGGTTTCGCGGGATCTCGGGAAAGTACTGGCAGCCAGGAAGATGCCTGAAGCCCCATCACGCAAGACAAAATGAGCGTCTGACTTGCTGCACTTGAGCTCAGGTAAGGGAATAGGATCTTCCTTAGGCGGCGCCACTTCACCATTTTTAAGCAGCTTACGGGTATTTTTGCACTCACTGTTGGTGCAACCAAAATACTTACCGAAACGACCGTTCTTTAGCTCCATATTACTGCCGCAACGGTCACACTCTATTACAGGGCCTTCGTAGCCCTTGAGCTTGAACTGTCCCTTCTCGACTTCATATCCAGGGCAAGCAGGATTGTTACCACAAACATGCAGCTTGCGAGTTTCATCCAACAGATAGCTATCCATGGCAGTACCACAGATGCCACAGCGATGCTTGGCTCTGAGTGCCTCGGTTTCGGCATCTTCACTCTCGCTAATCGCTTCTTCACCCGGAGTCAGGTTCAGCGTGGTCTTACAACGCTCTTTGGGTGGCAGCTCATAGCCGGAACATCCCAGGAACACACCAGTAGTACCAGTTCGGATCCCCATTTGGCGACCACAAGTAGGACAAGCTATATCTGTCAGCACCATCTGGTTGGGGCGCATACCGCCCTCTTCCGGTGGCAGCTCAGCATGTTGCAACTGCTTGGTAAAATCTTTGTAGAAGCCATCAAGCACCTGTTTCCAGTCGAGTTGCCCCTGAGCGACGTTATCCAAGGTCTGCTCCATACCGGCGGTAAAGTCATAGTTCATCAGGTTGGAGAAGTTTTCCACCAGACGTTCACTGACAATTTCACCCATCTTCTCGGCGTAGAAACGGCGGTTTTCCACCTTCACATAACCACGATCCTGGATGGTGGAAATAATAGTGGCGTAAGTAGAGGGGCGACCTATGCCACGCTTTTCCAATTCTTTAACCAGAGAGGCTTCACTGTATCGCGCCGGTGGCTTGGTAAAGTGCTGTTTGGGATCCAGTTGTTTCAGATCCAGTTTATCGCCCTTGGCCAGATATGGCAGAGTGACTTCTTCTTCATTCTTGCGCTTGACGGCAGATTGTACCCGGGTCCAACCATCGAATTTCAGGGTGCGACCGCTGGCTTTCAGCTCAAACTCACCGGCCTTGACCGTGAGTCTGGTGGCATCATATTGAGCAGGAGTCATCTGACAGGCAACAAACTGGCGCCAGATAAGCTCATAGAGCCGCTGAGCGTCACGCTCCATGTCGGTCAGTGACGCAGCGTGTACAGACACATCTGAAGGGCGAATCGCTTCGTGAGCTTCTTGTGCGCCCTCTTTGCTGCCATAACGAATCGGTGCATCCGGCAGGTACTTGTCGCCGAACTCTTTGGCAATCATGGTTCTGACGTTATCCAGCGCTTCCTGGCTCAGATTGGTAGAGTCGGTACGCATATAAGTGATATGACCCGCCTCATAGAGACGCTGGGCCATCATCATTGTCTTCTTCACTCCAAAGCCGAGACGGGTACTGGCAGCTTGTTGCAGTGTCGAGGTAATAAAGGGAGCGCTGGGCTTGCTTTGAGTGGCCTTATCTTCGCGGCCAATTACCTCATAACTGGCCGATTGCAGTGCGGCCACCGCGGCCAGCGCCTGGGATTCATTAACCGGCTCAAATGCTTTGCCGTTTTGCTTGACCACTTGCATGGTCAGGGCATCATCGGTAGCAGTCGCCAATTGTGCATGCAGATCCCAGAACTCTTCCGGCACGAAGGCTTTGATCTCGGCTTCCCGCTCAACCACCAAACGCACGGCTACCGACTGAACCCGCCCGGCAGAAAGGCCTCTGGCGACCTTTTTCCACAGCAGTGGCGAAACCATAAAGCCCACGACTCGGTCGAGGAATCTCCGCGCCTGCTGAGCATTGACCATGTTGTTGTCAAGATCACTGGGTTTGCTGAAAGCATCCTGAATAGCGCTCTTGGTGATCTCATTGAACACCACCCGCTTATAACGCGAATTGTCGCCGCCTATTACCTGCTGCAAGTGCCAGGCAATCGCTTCCCCTTCTCTATCCAAATCCGTCGCGAGATAGATTTCATCGGCAGAATCGGCCAGCGCTTGTAGTTCTTTTACCACCTTCTCCTTACCAGGCAGAATTTGGTAGTTGGCTTTCCAGCCGTGCTCAGGATCAACCCCCATACGGGCGACCAGAGCCTTTTTCTCTTTCACCTTCTTGTACTTGGCCTTTTCTTCAGGTGACATCTTACGCACTTCAGCGGCGCTTTTGGCCTTGCCGTTGGCGTCGGCGGAGGAGGAAGTCGGCAAGTCACGTATGTGACCCACACTCGACTTAACGATGAATTCTTTACCAAGATATTTGTTGATAGTCTTGGCTTTGGCCGGCGATTCGACAATAACTAGCGATTTACCCATAGTGTGATTTGCGCCAAACGATCTCAGAACGGTGAAAATTGGCACCATATATAGAGGGTTGTCCACGGACTTTCAAGTTAATCCCTCTTTTATGTGTACCGGCGACTCAATTTTTAAGCAGGGTTAAAAAATTGTACAAAATAATATTGCGTAATTAAAAACTAATATTTCATTATTTCACGGCAAGCAAGTAATAGTTATGCATTTGTGATGAAAAAGCACTTTTTGCAGCCTTCCTGGTCGACTTGTGAAGCCTTGGGGCTCAAGTATACTGGAGCCAGTCCAAGGCCTGGATTGGGCCTCTATAACAACCTCAAATACCCCAAAAGGACAAGCAATGAAGCATTTTGAAGCGAATTTTGACGGATTGGTGGGCCCCACCCACAACTATGCAGGCCTGTCGTTCGGCAATGTCGCCTCCCTGAACAATGCCGCCCAGGCAGCCAACCCCAAGGCGGCGGCCAAACAGGGCTTGCAAAAGGCCAAGGCCCTGGCCGACATGGGGATGGTCCAGGGCATTCTGGCGCCGCAAGAACGCCCTGATCTACATACACTGCGCAGAATAGGCTTCAGTGGCACGGATAAAGAAGTGTTGCAAAAGGCAGCCGCGCAGGCACCTGCTGTTCTCAGAGCCTGTTGCAGTGCTTCCAGCATGTGGACCGCCAATGCGGCAACCGTATCCCCAAGTGCCGATACCCATGATGGCCGCGTGCACTTTACGCCGGCCAACCTGGTGGATAAGTTGCATCGCTCAATCGAGCCGCAAACCACGGGCAACATTCTCAAGGCCATTTTCAGCGACAGTCGCTATTTTGTACACCACCAGCACCTGCCGGAACACAGCAGTTTTGGTGATGAAGGCGCTGCCAACCACACCCGCCTGTGTCAGGAATATGGTCATGCCGGAGTCGAAGTCTTTGTTTACGGCCAGGAAGCTACCAACCCTCAGGCCATAAGACCGAAGAAGTTTCCCGCCAGACAAACGCTGGAAGCCTCGCAGGCAATCGCCCGTTTACATCGTCTCGATGAAGACAACACTGTCTTTATTCAACAAAATCCTGAGGTGATAGATCAAGGCGTATTCCATAACGATGTGATCGCTGTCGGTAACCGCAATGTGCTTTTCCATCACGAGCAGGCCTTTGTCGATACCAAGGCCAAGCTGGCAGAGATCCGCGCCAAGTTGGAAGGTGATATCCATTTCATTGAAGTACCGACCGCCAAAGTCAGTATTCAGGATGCGGTCAAATCCTACCTGTTTAACACTCAGCTATTGAGCATGAGTGACGGCAAGATGGTTATCATAGCGCCAACCGACTGTGCCGAGAATCCAGCGGTAAAAGCCTACCTGGATGAATTGCTGACTCTGGATACACCAATTCAGAAAGTTGAATACTTTGATGTTAAACAAAGCATGCAAAACGGTGGTGGCCCAGCTTGCCTTCGCCTGAGGGTGGCTATGAATGATGCCGAGTTGGCAGCCATCAATCAGCACGTTCTGCTCGACGATAACCTGTTTACTCGCCTCAACGCCTGGGTGGACAAACACTACCGCGATCGCTTGTTACCCGCAGACTTGGCCGACCCACAATTGATAGTCGAGTCCCGTACCGCACTGGATGAACTGACTCAGATAATGAAACTCGGCAGTGTTTATCAGTTCCAGAGATAAGTTTTAGCTTAATTTCTACATTTCAAATCACTTCCGCACAATATCGGCCTCTGTTCTTGAGGCCGACTTTTTGCCACTAAAAAATTTCCGTCAGGCACTTGGGGCTCTTGTCAGAGCGCCATCTATATCCTTGATGAGTAACCAAAAGAATAATGGGCAGGTGAATGATTAATCCGTTGGAAGTCGTGACGTTAATCAGTAACCTGTCGGCATCTGTCTATTCGGCACCAGCAACCGCCACTCAGCACTCCGTTGCGCTATTTTGATTGGTTCACCTCAGGTAATCAAAATGCATAAAAATCCCCCAACCTAGGTTGAGGGATTTATCGTTAATCAATTAAATATCCTAATTGAGGGAGTTAACTGCCAGCGGATCCTTTGTTGGCTTGCTCAACTTGAGTTGGTCTAGTGTACTAAGACCTTTATGGCTGATCCCACCACTGTACACTTTGCTCCCATCCGGGTTGGTCATAGAAGTTTCACCAACATTCCAAGTGGTAAAGAAGTCACGTAAGTCGTAACCGGACACGTATGAGCTGCATACCATCATAAGATCACCGTTAGATAAGCCCGTTGCCTGTGAACTACAGTAGTTTATACCGCCATTATCACCTTGCACGTCGCCGCGAGCCTTACGATGCATCAACTTGAACATATTCCAACCTTCATCTGCACCATAGATGGATGGTTTATCCTCCGAATCTGAGTACCAGTCATCAATTTTAAAGTGTGCTTTGGCCCAAAGTTTAAGTTGACCGAACATCACCAAACGCATCCCCGCATCACCATGGGACCAGGCATGACCGGCATTGCCATCAAGCCACAATGGCGCTTTTTGGATATCAGCCGCTATACGATCCATTCGAGGATTGTCATTACGGCCCTCAAGCTCCTGCATATACAACGCCAACAGGTTATTGGTAACTTCTGTACTGCCGGGAGCATTAAAAGGAGCAGAAGCTAGGTTGTGCCCCACTTCATGCCACAGCAACCAATCATTTATGGCATTGGTTGGAACACTAGTGGCATCGGCGTTAAAGCCAGAGTTCATCACAGGGTAACCCGAGTGCGCAGCACCAATGGAGATCTGCACATCGTTAACAAAGCGATGACGGAACTCTTTCAGATCTGTGTAGGTAAAGCGGCGATGCCGGCCTTCATCAGTTCTTTCATCACGACCATAGAAATCGCTTGCTGCCTCAGCAAAACGGTTCATATCCGCAGCGAATTTATCGACATTCATCAACTGCACATTCTGTACCGGCGTAGTGTAAATAAATGACCCGGTATCAATTTCAGCAATAGGTGCCGTTGCGGACTCCAGGCTGTGTATCCATTGCCCCTCCTTCCACCATGCAGCGGTTTCTACTCCTTCCAGGTTAAAGGTAACTTCGCCTAGCCCCTGCTCTTTGGGCTGAATATAAATCAAACCACCATAAGGCGTTTTAAAGGACTTACGTACACCATTATAGTCGTAGCTGGTTTGCATCCGTGGTGGACGCTTTAAACCCAACTCATGGTTTGGCCTACCCGTTAGATCATCTGCCATCATGACAGTAATGGTCGCTTCCACTCCCCCGGTAATGGTCACCTCTTGCAGTTGAGGAGCCCAGTAACCTGTGGATTGATTATTACTTGCAGAGTAGGTGACAGCTTTACCATCCGTTTGAATGTGAGCTGTGCCGTTAGACACCACCCCGGGGGTGCGTCCCGGATATTGAGTGGTATCGACAACAATGTCATGATCCCAGAATGAACGTCCCAACATGATTCGGGTTAATGGTTTTTCCATATAGTTCAATGGATAACTGGGATTCATTTGACCTTCGAGGTCACCAGCACCATAGATCATGCCGTTACTGACCAGGGAGGCTTTCAAATCCAGCGGACATTTGGCTTCCTGGGTATCAGCTTGATGCTTATCGTCCGTGTAACAGTTCAGGAACTGCACCGCTTGTTTAAAGCCCAGTTCATCTTGAATTTCTGTCTCATAACGGTAAGGGTTGTCATTCCACATCCAAATCGCCAGATTATCGTAAGTTTGATTCAGCTCGGTCGCTGATAAACGACTACCTTGTTTGCCTTTGGTGCGGTAGTAAAGCTCATGCTTGTATAATGCGGTAAAGTTCGCGCCCAGGTTTGCGGCTTTCACCATACTTTCGACAACATCTTTACTTACTTCATAACGGTCAAAATCCGGCCGGTGATAGGCACCACGAACTGTGTAACCATGCCCGGAACGAGTTTCAATACAGTTAAACTCATACTCGTAGGCATTGTTACACACAGGCGTGCCTTCAAAGGCAGCTTGAAGCTCTGCGATTGCCGCTTCACGTTCTTCAGCTGTATTGACAAAGATACGAGCATGTTTTTTCAACATTACAGGGTTGCCCTGCGGATCAAACTCTGGATTACCGTCGGCATTTAACTTAGGTACCTCGTAGGTCGGGATCTCAAATTTGATCTTGGTTTCATCTTTGAGCCACTCGACAGTGCCATCCTGATTGACAGTAAATGGCTGCTTACCCTCATGGTCTTGAAAGCGCTCCAAAACCACCATCTCGGAACCACCTTTTACATGCAGGTTTGGATAGGCTTCCTGACAATAATAAGAACTGCCACAAAATGCTTGATTTGTCGGGGTCACATTTTGGCCGCCGACAGAGATACCCGCCGCATCGGCCAATCGGCCAATCGGCTCTGGGTTTGCGGTTTGAATGGCATCCATAAACAAGATATTACCGCCGTCATTCACATACTTGATTAGTGCCGTAACATCACTTTGAGTCAGGTTCGGATTATCCAAATCTGCCACGAACTGATTTGTCATCCCATCTTGGATCAGTTTTGGTGGATATGCCTGCAAAATCAAAATCGGGGTGGCTTTGGCTGAAATATTGTTAAAGCTACCTTTACTCAGTTGAGTAAGCTCACCAAAACCGAAATCAGGACTAACAAAAAAGTCATATTGCATCCCTAAGCCACTATTGGCATGAGCAAAATATGCTTTATCTATGTTAGTACCAATAGCGATACCTTGTGTTGGGTTATTATTATTAAACCACTGGAACAAGTTAACAAAGAACTGCTTCATACTGCCATGGTCATCATGCTTTGGGTTTTCAACCTTAGTGGAAGTACAGCTCTTAGCCGAACTGTCGATCTTAACAGAACGGTTATTCCAATAATTGTCCGGGCATGAAAGAATGCTTGGGTACAATCCATTTCCCATCATCACAATCTTACCTTGGCCAATCTCACCTGCTGTAACAAATGGGAAGCCAAAGGTTGCGTTGTCTTTACTCACTGTTGGAATCGCGGGCATATCAATACCCGGCCAAGTCGCGATATAAGGGCGCCCCTCGCGGGTCCACGCTTGTGGTTCACCAAAATCAAGTTCACGGTTTATATCAGAGCGCGGCATCATCACAGGAAACGCGCGATTGGAAAGATTCAATGCCCGCATGCCACGAGTATAACCGGTTGCACCGTAAAAACTGCCGTTATCATTAAATACATGGAATGTATTTACATCGCGAAAAATGGCGTTTAATGATTCAGTTACGTATTTACTATTATCTAACGAAAAAACCTGTGGTTGAGATTGCGAATAACTGAATGCCATCGGCTGACGTAATTCTTGATCTATCCAGGCAGTCAAACCTTTACTGAACTGTTCATCGAACTCATTGGGCAAATTAAAGTCAGAACCCTCAAGCTTTCCGCCATTTGGCAGTGAAAGGTTGATAAGCTCATTAATTACGTTTGGATACATAGCAAACGTATCCCTGATCTCTGTGGTAATTTCAAACTTACCATTCAAGTTTACAGCATAACGCTCAATGAGTGCCTGGATATTGGCTTTCGTGACATCATTATCCGTTACATCGGTTAGCTTATAGTCAACTTTATTACCAACAACCTTACCAAATTCAAAAGTGTCAATACCAAAGGTTAAGGTATCACCCCAAAGGTATTCAAACTCACCATTATCATCCGTTAAACCTATAGAGTTTGCGGAGAAATAACTTACACCAACAAGAGGTTGACCATTTATATCCGTCAGCTTACTGCGGGTAAGAACTTTGCCTTCTGCAGTTGGTTTATAAGCGTAGCTCGACTCAGCATTAGCAGATACAAACTTTGCATTCAGATCGCTATCAGCATCTGCGTCAACCGCTGGTGTCACTTTGTTATCAACGTGAGAGCTTGGCGCCTTACCGACTTGGTCCGTGGCCGCCTCCTCTTTCGAGGCAAAGTAGGCATCAATGACTTCATCACTTAGACCTTGACTAAACACTTCTTCGATATCAAATGAATCAATCTCTGTTAAACAGATTGCATCTTCATTCTCGCAAGCATCGATTGATTGTAAGACTTCAGTGACCCGCTTACCGTGCAGGCGAGTCAGTTCAAAAGAGGTTTCTATCTTGCCATTTTGGATCTGATCACGAGTCTCATTCGGAAATGGAGCGGTAAATTCACCAAGAACAACATTGCCCACACGACAGTCAAAGGAAATCCCTTGAAGGACTGCGAATCTACCATCAATAACTCGCTGCCCATTACAGTCCACTTCACCTTTAATGAGTTGTCCTGATGATTGGAGCTGACCTATATAAGTTATTGGTGGAATGATCTCTGTAGGTGGAACCACATCTGTCGGAGGAATAACCTCCGTAGGTGGCACCTCACCCAATGAATCATCATTATTGCATCCTGCCAGCATCGCAGATAAAACCATTATAGAAATAATACTTTTCTTCATTTAGTTTCTCTAGAGATTATTGACAAAGTACTCGTGTTAAATACTCGCTCGCCTTGCATTAAAATAAGGCTTACTGAAACAACAAGTTTCATTTACCTCTTGGCAAGAAAACCTTGTTATTGAACAGTAACAAATATTGACGACCTATTTAAAACCCATAAAAAACAGTTAAACCAACTTTATCGAAACATATTCCAAGCCAACCGATCTCAAGACGCAAAACGTTTGAGAACAGTCGCCTTGTGGTATAGTGATAAATTATATTGACTCATCAGTTAACCCGAGCTCTAACTGGCTCTGCGAACAGAAATTTTGACCCAAAAACTATCGCAAAAAACCAGGCGCGCGTAATTTAATAAAACTATTTGGCCATGTCGATAACTTCTTTACCGCACATCCGATTTTTGACTAGACTTCAGTTGTAGAATCGTACTTATTGTCACAATCGTACATGCATTTGTTAAAGACGCAACATCGGAAAAGTGGTTTACAACAAATATAATACCCCACGTTTATCCCCTCCAATTACCTCTTACCTTGTGGCGAATAAAGGGTTCTCTTTACGCACCTGTGTTATCCAATACTTGCCACCTTCATCAAAGAGCAACCACTACCGACTGAGTGAGGTTTAGAAACAAAAAAGTCCGCAACGATGCGTAATGCCGTTCACTTAGTGTGAACGGCATTTTCTCTATACAAAAAATCCGATGACATAAGGTCTTCCGATTTTGATCCTTTCAATTAGATCGTCAAGCGTTCTGTCTTAACTAATCGCCATTAGACGTAAGGCATACACCTTTTGCTATCAACTATTTAGCTTTATCAACTGCCAAGCTATTGAATGACACTAAGCGCTACTCCCAATCCAGAGCCTCAACCACTCTGAGCAGGTTGTTTACCTTGTACTCCTTCCCGTAGCGGTCGAAGGTAATTGAGCCATGGGGATGCCCCAATAACCCGGCGACCAAATCAGAGCTAAACTCCTTGCGCTTCAACTGGGTTGCCACCGCATGGCGTATACCGTGCAAGGTCTCTCGCTCTCCCCAGTCCAGTTTCCTTTTGAAGTTGTGGAACCACTTAGAAACAGCATGGGAGTAACCCCGAGCCTCCTGTTTAGGCAACTCAGGGAACAGGCGCTGATGACCTAGGCTTCGCTGTCTCTCAACAAAATGCAGGAAGCCCAGAGCTATCAGCTTAGGGTGAATGGGGATGGCCCGCTCGCTGCTTGAGGTCTTAATTGATTGGTCTGGGTGACTGGCTCGGATAAGGATGCACGGATGACCATCAATTACCGTGAAATCATCCAGATACAACTGAGCCAACTCCCCGACTCTGGCCCCAGTGTACGCCGCAAGCCGAGGCACCCAGTACCTGTAGGCATACCTTTTGGCGTTGCCTATGGGCAGTGCTTGGAATAACTGCTTGATTTGGAATGGAGTCAGCGCCTCCCGCTCTTTAGACACCTTCACCTTTGCCGACACACGAATGCTCATTCCTGCCATGGGATTGGGTGTCCCATAGTGAGCTGAGGCCCACTGCAACAAGGCAGTGACCCGAGTCAGGTACTTGTTGATTGTCGCTACAGACAGGTCAGTCTTGGCACTGTAGTGCTGCTTATACCTCTGAGCCAGGTCCTTGGTGAACTGGTCAATCCTAAGGTCGCCCAGCAAGGCAATCATGTCTCTGAATGTCTTGCGGTTGACGCTCTCAGTATGTTTCGACCATGCACCACCCAAGACCTTTTCCCGGCTGTATTCATCCGCTATCTGACTCAACTTAGGTAACTGGGGGGATACGGGGGGAATCTCAGGAGGGACTGGGGCCGATACCACAGCACGACCTTGAGAAGACTCCAAGCTGGCTGCTGGGGATTGTGTCGCCGATGCTTTGCCTTTAGCCAAGGCATGCAGAGCCTTAAGCACATCCCAAGACCTCAGGACAGCCTCGCGCTTGTCTTTAGTGGCAAGTGTCTTGCGGAGTTCACGTTTCCCTATGGCATCTCTACGGTCTTCAGGAACGACTACACGGGCATACCAGACACCATGTCGGGATCGATACAAATAAGGAGCTGGATTAGAGGCTTTAGCTAGACTCAAAGTGGACCACCTTGTGGACCCCTTAGGTACTTTCAGAGCTAACCATTTGAAAAGGTTTGGAATTGGAGGTTCCCCCAGAGCCACACCCCGGCACATGAGTCACTTGCTACGGTTGCTCCCTTCCGGGCCTGGCCGGGTTCACAAGTTATCATTGCGGGGGGACCCTGGGGTCACCACAGATTTGCAGCCTTGCTGCAACGCCGTGGATTATCCATCATGCCCTCGTCTGGATCAAGGGAAATAACCTCCGTTTGGCCGCGATTGCTTTTAAGTGAACATAAGATAAACAAAAGCTTGTGTTTCTCTTATGGTCAAAGTACCAATAGATGTTTATTCTGTTCGACCAGTTTAGGCCCAATCCCCTTTACCTGAGCCAACTCATCAATGGATTTGAATTTTCCTTGGCTGCTGCGATATTCCACAATCGCTTTGGCCTTGGCCTCTCCTATCCCTTTCAGTAGCTGCAACTCAGATTCCGAGGCAGTATTAATATTGATTTGGTGAACCTGTGCTTGTCCGGCTGGTGACGTTTGTGAAGTTTTGTCTTTAGTGGGCTCTCCGGCGTACAGGGGGAAACTCAGACTGGTTGCAAGTAATAAAGCATAGAATGGTGTTTTCATTGAAGACTCCTTGTCATGGTCATTGAGGCCGAGATCCCTTTCCTTGGCCTAAAAGAAATGTAGACCAGCGCACGGATATTGCCAAATTATTGCAACTAGACATTAGTACAACAGCCTAATGTGACACAGATCACCGTTTCAAACTTTCATTCTCTTTCAGTAATATAAAGGCAACGCCTCTTAGCTAACCGTTTGAAACAAAAAAACGCCCAAAGGCGACAAATTTAAGTGATCCAGCTCTCCAATTTACCAATTTCGTGATAGATTCCTCATACAAATGTATTAGGCAAGGTGGTTAAGTTACCCAATAAAGCCCTTTGCCAAATGTGAGCTATACCCTAAATTGCTTGCCATAAAAACAAGACGAGGAAGTTAACAATGTCTTTAGAACAAACGGAAAGCTTACCCCCTTCGCAGACAGAGAAGAGCACCCAACAACGTAACATGTTGATTTTGGCCGCAGATATCTTGCTGCTTTTTCTATTGCACAATTTTTTACCTTTTGAACCCGGGGTAAATACCGGTCTGTCTATCTTGGTATTTGCCGCTGTGCTCTGGCTTACTGAAGCCATTCATCTGAGTATCACGGCGATACTCATTCCGGTTCTGGCGGTATTTTTCGGTGTGTTTGAAACCAAAGCTGCCATGAGCAACTTTGCTAATCCAATTATCTATTTGTTTTTTGGTGGTTTTGTATTGGCTGCAGCCCTGCACCATCAAAAAATCGATACCCTTATCGCCCAAAAGGTGTTACTGGCTTCCAAGGGTAAACTCAGTATCGCCTGTATGATGCTGTTCGGGGTAACCGCGTTGCTGTCTATGTGGATCAGCAACACAGCCACCGCAGCCATGATGTTGCCTCTGGCGTTGGGAATTTTGCAGCAACTGGATAGAGAGAGCCAGCACAACACCTATGTCTTTATGTTGCTGGGTATCGCTTATTCGGCCAACATTGGTGGCATAGGTACTCTGGTGGGCAGTCCGCCAAACGCCATCGCCGCCGCCCAAGCCGGCTTGAGCTTCAGCGACTGGCTGGAGTTTGGCCTCTTGACCGTGGCTTTGATGTTGCCAACCATGCTGATCGCCCTCTATCTGTATTTCAAACCGGACTTATCGGTGGAATGTAAACTGGATATCGAAGATCAGAAACTGAGTTTTCAGGGAAAACTGACTCTGCTTATTTTCCTGGCCACAGTTTGCTGCTGGATCTTCAGTAAGCCCTTATCAGAGGCGCTCGGTGGTATCAGCCAGTTTGATACCATAGTCGCGCTTTCTGCAGTGGTTTTGCTGGCAGGACTTGGCTTGGTTGGTTGGAAGAAGATAGAAAAAACCACCGACTGGGGTGTACTGATACTGTTTGGCGGCGGTCTAACCCTGAGCGCCGTACTGAAAACCACGGGTACCAGCGTCTTTCTGGCACACTGGATGACAGACATCTTCGGCAGTACCCATATGTCGCTGTTCGTGTTCGCGGTCATTTTCTTTGTGGTGATGCTGACCGAGTTTGCCAGTAACACCGCCAGTGCCGCTCTGCTGGTACCTGTGTTTGCTGCCATAGCCGAAGCATTGGGGCTATCGCCCGTAATGCTGTCAGTGCTCATAGGTATTTCGGCATCCTGCGCCTTTATGCTGCCGGTGGCCACGCCCCCCAACGCCATAGTCTATGGCTCAGGCTACATAAAGCAATCTGAAATGATGCGAGTCGGTGTTATCATCAACTTCATCAGTATGTTGGTGCTCTATATCATAGCCCACACCTTCTGGGGCATTTGATTCTCTAAAGCCCGAAAAACAAGGCGAGCCATGCTCGCCTTGTCTCTTTTAACTGATCACTGTCAGTGCCTGCTCCAGATCAGCTATCAGGTCATCCACATCCTCAAGCCCGGCCGAAATTCGCAGCAGACTGTCACCTATACCGGCTTTAATACGCGCCTCCTGGGTATAGGGTGAATGGGTCATGGACGCCGGATGCTGAATAAGTGACTCACAATCCCCCAGACTCACAGCAATTTTGAACAGTCTCAGTCGATTGACAAAGGCCATGGACTGCTCCAAATCGGCCTTAAGCTCAAACGCCAACACCCCACCGGCCCTACGCATCTGCGAGCCGATAAACTGATGGCCCGGATGGGAAACCAACCCGGGATAATGTACTTTGGCCACGGCTTGATGGGATTCGAGATACTGCGCCAAGCGCTCGGCATTATCGCAATGACGTTCGAGTCGCACCGAGAGGGTTTTCAGGCCTCGCAAAATCAACCAGGCATCGAAAGGCGATAGCACGGCACCAATATCTTTTAGCTGTTGTTGCTTGATGGCCGTTATCGCCGCTTGCGAACCACAGATGATACCGGCAATAACATCGCCATGGCCATTGAGATACTTGGTGGCGCTGTGAACCACAAGATCAATCCCCAACTGCAGAGGCTGCTGCAACAGCGGGGTCATAAAGGTGTTGTCCACTATGCTGGTCAGTTGATGGCGCTTGGCAATAGCGGCTATGGCACAGAGATCATATACGGCCAGATGCGGGTTCACCGGGGTTTCACAGAAAATCACCCGAGTGTTGGGACGAATAGCCGCCTCGACCGCCGCGAGATCGGAAAAGTCCACCAGAGAAACCTCAATACCGAAGCGGGCAAACTGCTCTGTCATCAAAGAAAAAGTACAGCCATAGACGGCCGAGGAAGCCAGCAGATGATCGCCACAGCTCAAGTATCCCAGCAAGGCCGCCGATACCGCCCCCATGCCGGACGCGGCAGCAGCTGCTGCTTCAGCGCCTTCAAGCAACGCCAAACGCCGCTCAAGCTCGGCAACCGTTGGGTTACCCAAGCGGGTGTAGATATAGCCCTCTTCTTCACCGGCAAAGCGGCGACCACCGCTTTGGGCGGTATCAAAACAGAAGGTGGCACTCTGATATAAAGGCGATACCAGTGCCCCGGAAGGCTCGCCAGAGTGGCCGCCATGAATAGCCAGTGTGGCTGAGTGCAGTGCTTTTGGCTGCTTGTGTTGCATGCTTAACTCCCCATGTCAGTCCGACCATCCCTTATATTGTTATTCGGCTTATCGCCCGGGATGATTCAGTTGTCCTGTCACCAACATACTGAGTCAGCAAGACTTGCCCAAATCGGCAAGCAAAAATCATTACTCCTTGGTTGTAAAATCTTTGTTACGTTCGGGTTTCCTCACCAGCACAGAAGCGGAAAAATCCTTTAGCTCCAACAGCAGTTCTTTATGGATCCGCGACAGTTTGGGCTTGCTGGCACTGGAAAATGCCAGCGGCCGACAAAGCGCCATCGCCTGATAGCCAAGTCTCGCCGTCAACAAACCGCCCCCCAGTCCCTGACCGAGCCGCGCCGAAAGCTTGCCGGACATCTCTACCGACAGCAATTGGGTGCCCAAGTCGGTGGCAAGCTCTGTGGTGCCGGCATAGAGAATATTGACCAGGATCGCGCGGATCAGCCGAATACGGCTCCAATAACCCAGTTCAACCCCATAACAGCGGGCAATATCCTGGATCATCTTCTGATTACGCCAGAGGATCAGCGCCATATCCAGTACCGCCAGCGGGCTGGCCGCCAGCAATAGGGCCGATTCGGCCGCATAACGGCGCACCAGCTTCATGCCAACCTTGTCACGCTCGGTCAGCACTACCTGATCAAACAGCTGCAACTGCTCGGCGTCATTCTGCTCCGGATTCAGCAGCGACTGCAGCCTGTCCTGCTCCGGCCCCTTGGGCATCTGCTTGCAAATACCATAGATAAAATCGCGCGCTTCGCCCATCTGCATACTGCCGAGCAGGCGTTGCCCGGTTTGCTGGGTATCTTCCACCTGGCGCAGGCGTTTGAGTTTGCGCCATTCCCCGAAACAAAGCTTGCCTACCCAGGCCAGCACCAAAGCGAGCACCAGGCTGTAAAAACCAAACAGCCAAGGGCTGTCGCGCCAGGCATCGATAAGACCCAGCAGTGTCTGCAGCACCACTGCCGCCATCACGCCCAACAGGGCCAAACGCGCCAACCAGGACCAGCGTTTGGGCTTGAGGGAGATGAGTTCATCCGCCTTGGGCTGTGCACTCAGCACTTGCTCCAGTTCGGCTTCTGTGGGGTATTCAACAAAGTCATCGCCTTGGAAATCCTTGGCCGCGGCCAATTCGACGGCGGATTCCGGCTGATGACTGAAAATTCTCTGTGGCGCCAACTCTGTGGTTTGCGCCTCATCAGCGTGACTGCCGTTGTCGGCAGCATTATCAACATGCTTTTCTGAACTGTGTTTTGCCACGACTTACCTCAACTTGTCGCCCAAAAGAAACTCCAGCAGGTGATCGAGCCGGATATGTTCATAGCCTTGTTCCGGTTGACTGTCGGGCGGCGCAAACTCACAGAAATGAAATCCCTGCCTTTGCCAGAACGCTTTTTCAGGCAAGGCTCTGGGCACCTCGCCCGGATACAGGGTCACCTTCTGTCCATCGCTCATGCGCCGGCCACAGACCACTTCCACCTCCACGCCATCGGCATCTTTGACCATACCGTGACGAGTCGCCTTGATGGCGCTGATGGCCATGGTTTCAACCCGACTGCCGGCAAATCCGGCCTGTTGCCGACTGGGTGCCAACATAGCGCTGAGCAGTGACAACACATTGCCCTGCTGATCCCGGGTCACCTGATCGACTTTACTGGCAGCAAACAGCAGGGTATCTATTCGGGGAGCAAACAAACGTCGCAGCAAATTGGACTGCCCATACTGGAAGCTGGCACTGATGGCATTGAGAGCTTCGGCCATATCTTCAAACTGGGCCTTGCCACGATTAAGGGCGCTGAAGCAATCCACCAGAATTAACTGACGGTCGAAACCGGCAAAATACTCCTGATAGAAGGGCTTGACCACCTTGGCCAGATATTGCTGATATCTGTGCTTGAGCACCTGATAATTACTGCGACGTCCGGCCGATGCCAGTTGCTGCTTGTCTTTGAGTTGCTCGGGTAACAGGGGAAAAAAGGCCAAAAGTGGCGTACCGGCCAGCTCTCCGGGCAGCAACATTCGCCCCGGCTGTGCCTGATAAAACCCCTGTTGATGCACCAGATCCAGCAGTAGTAACCGATAACTTTCGGCAATGGCGGCCAGCGCCTGATCGTCGGCATCGGCGTACAAATCCAGCGTCGCCAGCGCCGCAGCAAATTTAGGGTAAAGAGGCGAGGATTCCAGGGTTGATTGCCGGGCAAAGCGGGTTTCAGACCAGCGGTTAAAATCCTGGCTCAACATGGGCAAATCCAGCAACCACTCCCCGGGATAATCGACTATGTCCAGACGCAGCTTGGCGCTGTCGGCCAATTTTGCCAACATCCCTTTGGTAGGCACATATTTGAGCGTCAGCCGCAGCTCACTGATGCTGCGGGTCGATGCCGGCCAACTGGGCCTGGCCGCGGTCAAACTGGCAATCGCCGCATCAAAATCAAAACTGGCTATGGTCAAATCCGGCTGCAGCTCCCGCCTTACCCCGAGTAACCGTCCGTCGCGGCACACCTGAAATAGGGGTAAGCCCCTGCCATCAGGCTCGGTGCCTGCGCGCAACAGTCTATCCACCAGCGCGGTAATGAAGGCCGTCTTGCCGGCGCCGGAAAGGCCGGTAACCGCCAACCTAAGATGCCTGTCTGTGGTGCGCTGTGCCAACTCACGAGTTTTGTGTTTGAGTTTGCCGAACTCTTGCCTGACGCTTGCCATAATTCTCCTGATACAAACAAACGGGGCGGTAAGCACCGCCCCTTGAACAAGGATTTATAGGTTGTTGAACTGTCTTTTCAACTCGAATTGCTCAGAGGTGACATGTTGTTCGAGTGCCCTGAGCCTATGCTCCAGCGATTGAAAGCGATTGCTTACATCTCTGAGCGCTTGCCCGGCGGGCTCCCCGGCTTGCCAGACCTTTTTCTTGACCCCAATGTCCTTATGGGTGTCTTTGGCTGTCCAAGGTTTGACATCCAGTATCATCCACAGCACCAGATAGGTGATAATCACCATTCCATAGCCACCGAGTAAAAGGATTGAAACCGTAGCGACCCGAACCAACCAAGGTTCCAGATTAAAGTACTCGGCTACCCCGGCACAGACCCCGGCTATCTTCCTTTGCTGGGGAATGCGGTAAAGAGTACGCTTGCCTGATTCAGTCATGACGTTGCCTCCATTCCGGGGACTCGGCATCCAGGATGGCTTCCAGTGTTTCAATCCTTTGGCCCATCTTGTCAGCTGTGTCTATCAAGTCGTTAAGCTGTTTGAACTCTGCCTCGGTAAGCCCCTGGCTCACCTGACGTTTACTGCGGTAATGCAGAATCAACCAGATTGGCGCCACAAAGATCATGAAGATAATCAGGGGTGCCAGCAGTAAGTCCATATCCATAAATCACCTCTGAGTCTGTATTATTTTTTGGTTTTGGCGCTATCGCCTTTCACCTTGGCCTTCAAGGCTTCCAGCTCGGCGCTGACAGAATCTTCGGCCTTGAGTGCCGCAAATTCCTCTTCCAGACTGGACTTCTTGCCACCCAGATCATAGGACTCAACTTCAGCCTCCAGACCTTCGATGCGACGCTCATACTGTTCAAACTTGAGCATGGCATTGTCGATTTTGCTGGAATCCAGCTGCTTTTTCACTTCCAGGCGTGAAGAAGCAGTTTGCTTGCGCATTATGATGGTCTTCTGGCGAGCCTTGGCATCGGCCAGCTTTTCCTGCAGTTGACCCACTTCCTCTTTCAGGCGGGCGATATGCTCTTCAACCACCTCGAGCTCTTGCTCCAGGGTTTGCGCCAGCGCTGCGGCTTTTTGCTTTTCAACCAGCGCGGCCTTGGCCAGATCTTCCCTGTCCTTGGTCAGTGCCAGCTCGGCCTTTTCCTGCCAATCCTGCACCTGAAGTTGCACTTTGCCAATACGGCGGAGTAACTCTTTCTTCTCTGCCAATACTTTAGCCGAAGTAGAACGTACTTCAACCAGGGTATCTTCCATTTCCTGAATGATCAGGCGCACCATTTTTTCCGGATCTTCTGCCTTGTCCAGCAAGGCACTGATGTTGGCATTAATGATGTCGGCAAAACGTGTGAAAATTCCCATAATCCTGTCCTCTACATTTATTGTGGGTCTCGACTCTTGTAATACAGATCCCGTGCCAACTTTTAATTTATCAATAATATCAATTGCATAATATAAAACTTAACTTTTACTTTATTTATTTAACCTACCCGCATATTATGATTTTCACCAATTATTAGCGTTTAAGACTAACTGTTATCGTGGCCAATCCCTATCAACAAGACAATCTTATCGGTCAATCCAATGCCCTGTTGGAGGTGTTGGAGCACGTTTCCCAAATCGCACCTCTGTCCAAACCTGTGCTTATCATAGGCGAGCGGGGGACGGGTAAAGAGCTGATCGCCGAACGTCTACACTATCTTTCCCAGCGCTGGGATCAGAGTTTTATCAAACTCAATTGTTCCTCTCTGAGTGAAAATCTACTGGAAAGTGAACTGTTTGGCCATGAGTCCGGCGCATTTACCGGCGCCAAGGGGCGTCATGAAGGCCGCTTCGAGCGCGCCGACGGCGGCACCCTGTTTCTCGATGAACTGGCCAATACGTCCGGCCTCATTCAGGAGAAGCTGCTGCGGGTCATTGAATATGGCGAATATGAAAGGGTGGGCGGCAGCAAGACTCTCAATGCCGATGTCCGCCTAATCTGCGCCGCCAATGAAGACTTACCCAGTCTGGCGGAAGCCGGCGAGTTTCGAGCCGATCTGCTCGACCGTTTGGCGTTCGATGTGATCACCCTGCCGCCGCTGCGCTGCCGCCGGGAAGATATTCTGCCATTGGCCGAATACTTTGCCGTGGGGATGGCGCGTCAGCTCAAGCTGGAGCTGTTTACCGGTTTTGCCGCCGCAGCCGTGGCGACCATGATGGATCACAGCTGGCCGGGTAATATTCGGGAGCTGAAAAATGCCATAGAGCGCAGCGTCTATCGCCATGGTCATAACCCCGAACCGATTGAGAACATAGTGCTCGACCCTTTTGCCTCGCCCTACCGGCCCACCAAGCGGGTCAAGACCCATAGTCGCCAGCTGGTGACCGCTGAAGTTGGCAATGAAGTCCTTAACGGCAGTGCCGCCGCAGCGACAAACGATAGCTCGGAACCTTCGGCAAACCAGATACAGTTCCCGGTGGACTTCAAACAGTGCTGTGAAGACTTCGAGACCGACCTGATTCAACGTGCGCTCAGTGCCAGCCAGTTCAATCAAAAGAAAACCGCCGAACTACTGGGACTTAGCTACCATCAGCTCAGAGGCATACTGAAAAAATACAATTTGCTCGATAAGGCATAAGCCGATTGCCCAGGTAACGGCTGCACTGCTAAAATGTTCGGTCAACATCTGAATAACTAACGATTTTGCAATGAATCTGCTGACGTTACGCCCCGGGCGAAGCTCTGAAGCAATAGCGCAAGTCTCCAGGAGCAAGCTCTACGGAGATCTTGTGGCAGGGCGATTATTCCGCTCATGCCGGCGCCTGAAGCTGACCGGGAGCATATTGACCGGCCTGGCTCTGACAATGCTGCTTGGCGGCTGTGGTCAACAGAAAGTGCCCTCCGGCCTGGTATACTGCTCCGAGGGCAATCCCGAGTCCTTCAACCCACAGCTGGTGACCTCAGGAACCACTATCGATGCCACCTCGCACCAGATTTACAGTCGCTTGGTTGATTATGATCCCGAGAACGGCGATATCACCCCGGCACTGGCAACCGAGTGGCAAATAAGCGAAGATGGGCTCAGTTATGAGTTTGAGTTGCGCCAGGGTACCCGGTTTCACGAGCAGCCCTACTTTCACCCCAGTCGGCCTTTTAACGCCGATGATGTACTATTCAGTTTCAATCGCATCATAGACAAACAGCACCCTTTCCACGACGTGGCCCAAGGCGGTTACCCCTTTTTCCAAAGTATAGGCTTTGCCGGGCTGATAAAATCCATCAGCAAACTGAGCGAATACAGAGTCAGATTTGAACTCACCCAGCCCGACGCCTCATTCCTGTCCAACCTGGCCACCGACTTTGCGGTGATCCTTTCCAAAGAATATGCCGATCAGCTTCTCGCCCAAGGCAGCCCGCAGCAATTGGATAACCAGCCGGTTGGGACAGGCCCCTTTATGCTGGTGCAGTATGTTAAGAATGAATATATCCGTTATCGACGCCACCCAGGTTACTGGGGCAATATGCCGCAGTCTGAAATGTTGGTGTTCGATATCACGCCGCGAAGTACCACCCGCCTGGCCAAGCTGATCACCGGCGATTGCAGCGTCTCGGCCTTGCCCAAGGCCGGTGAGTTGCCGGTGATTGAGCAGCACGACAACCTGGTTTTGGAGAGTCGCCCCGGAATGAACGTGGCCTATTGGGCCTTCAATACCCAAAAGCCGCCATTCAACGATGTCAGGGTCAGACGGGCGCTGGCTTACGCCATCGACAAGCAAAACCTGCTAAGGGCCGTTTATCAGGACACCGCCGTCGAGGCAACCGGTATACTGCCGCCCTCTTCCTGGGCTTATTCCGACTCGGCCAAGAGTTATGACTATGCCCCGGACAAAGCCAGGGCGCTGCTGGACGCAGCCGGCATAGAGAAACTGGAACTGGATATCTGGGCTATGCCTGTGGCACGAATTTACAACCCCAATGCGCTGAAGACCGCCGAGCTGATCCAGGCCGATTTGGCGACCATAGGTGTCAAGGTCAATATCGTCAACTACGATTGGAGTGTCTTTACCCAAAAACTGGCACGCAGTGACTATGACTCGGTACTCATCGGCTGGAACGCCGACAACAGCGATCCGGATAACTTCTTCACCCCCTTGCTCAGTTGTGGCTCCATCGCTTCCAACAACAACCGTTCCCGCTGGTGTAACCCCAGATTTGACGCCCTGCTCAACCAGGCCAGACGCGTGACAGACAGAGAAAGTCGCAGTTTGTTGTACCGCCAGGCCGAGGCGATTCTGGCACAAGATATGCCGCTGGTCAGCCTGGCACATGCCAAACGTATGGCGCTAAAAAATGCCAGTGTAACCGAAACCAGCCTAACGCCTTTTGGCGGCATCGCCTTTGCCAACATAGGCCACAGCAATAAAGCGGCAGCAGATGCCCCAATGCCGCCCGCCAAGGATCAAGAATGATGGCTGCTTACCTATTGCGCAGACTCAACCTCTTTGTCGCCACCTCTCTGTTGCTGATTGGTGTACTCTTCTATGCCACCAGTTTGTTTCCGGTTGACCGCATTTACGCCCTGACCGGGATCCAGGCACCGAGTGATACCCAGGAGGCGCAAATCATCGCCGATTATCATCTCGATGGCGGCTCTTTGGCCCAGTTTATGGGGTATTTAACCCAGAGACTCAGTGGCGATCTCGGTATTTCGGTGACCTCTCAAAGGCCGGTAGCAGAAGAGCTGTTGGCGGTACTGCCGGCCTCTTTCGAGCTGGCAACTGTATCCGGTTTATTTGCCATCATCTTCGGGGTACCGCTCGGAGTGCTGGCCTCGCTGAGTAAACAGAAACTGACCCAAAATGCCATCATGGCGGTAACACTGACAGGTTACTCGATTCCGGTATTTTGGCTCGGGCTATCCCTATCACTTTGGTTCGGGGTCAGGCTGGGTTGGCTGCCAATTTCAGGGCAGATAAACCTGCTCTATGAAATAAAGCCTGTGACTGGCTTTATGCTGATAGATACCCTGCTGTCCGACTCGCAATATCGCTTATCCGCCTTTAAGGATGCCGCCTTGCACATAATCCTGCCGGCGCTGACCTTGTCTGTGTTGCCCTTTACCGTGGTGGTACGTATTACCCGCTCGGCGATGATGAATGTGATGAACCAGACCTATATCCGCGCCGCCGAAGCAAGAGGCCTGCCAACCAGTAAAATCGTATTGCGCCACGCCCTGCCCAACGCCTTGATCCCCCTGCTCAAGCACTTGGGACTTATGCTGGGGCCATTTGCCAGTTATGCCATAGTGGTGGAAGTGATCTTCAGTTGGCCCGGGGTAGGCTCCTGGCTGGTATCTGGTATCTATCAGCGGGATTACACTGTGATCCAGGGCGGCACACTGGCGGTGGCGCTGCTGATTATCTTTCTGAGCATTTTGATTGAAGTGCTGCACACGGCCACCAATCCGCTCAGCAGGAAGGAACTCTATGCCTCAAATTAAGATTTATCAGGAAGACGATATTCCATCCCCCAGCCTCAAGCTCTGGCGTACCTTTGCCGCCAATCCTTTTGCGCTTGCCGGGCTTTGGGGCGTGCTCTGTCTGCTGATCCTGACTATGTTCGGGCCCATGATGGCCCCCTACCCGGCCGATTTTCAAGATCCCAATGCCCTGTTACTACCGCCATCCTGGGACGATCTCGGCACGGTTGAGCACTTTCTCGGTACAGATGATCTCGGCCGGGATATCTTTTCCCGCCTGCTACACGGCACCAGCTATACCTTCGGCATGGCACTGGCAATTGTCGCCACCGCGCTCCTGGTCGGATTTATCATAGGTTCATTCTCGGGGATGATGCGCGGCCTCAAGTCCAGTATCCTAGGGCACCTACTTGATGCCTTGCTGTCGATTCCATCACTCTTGATGGCTATTCTGGTGGTCGCGGTAATGGGCCCCGGGCTGATGAACGTATTCTGGGCCGTGGGGATTGCACTCACCCCTCAGTTTGTGCGCGCCATACATCAGGCCGTGCATGAAGAGTTACAAAAAGAGTATGTCACCGCCGCCAAGTTGGATGGCGCAAACGGTCTACAGATATTCTGGTTTGTGATTATGCCCAATGTCTGGGAGACTGTGATTATTCAAACAACGCTGGCAATTTCAGCGGCCATTTTGGATATCGCCGCGCTGGGATTTCTCAACCTCGGCGCCCAGGCACCCAAATCCGAATGGGGCGCCATGGTATTCCAGGGACTGGATAATCTGCTGACCGCCCCCTGGACTGTGACCATTCCGGGAGCCGCTATCCTGTTGAGTGTGTTGGCCGTCAACCTGGTTGGCGATGGACTGAGATCGGCGCTTGCGCCCATCAGAAACTGATTATGCCGTTACTCGATATACGAAATCTCACCATAGAACTGGACACGCCTCAGGGACGAGTCAAGGCGCTGGAAAAAGTCAGCCTGACGGTCAATGCCGGTGAAATCCATGGTCTGGTCGGTGAATCCGGCTCGGGCCGTTCTCTTATGGCACGGGCCATTCTCGGGATCCCCGGCCCCAACTGGACTGTCACCGCCGATCGCATGATGTGGGATGGCCGCAACCTGATGGAGATGACCCAGTCGGAGCGGCGCAGCCTTATGGGCTCTGATATGTCGATGATATTTCAGGACCCCTCCGGCAGCTTTGACCCGGCACTCACTGTGGGCAGCCAATTGATTGAAGCCATGCCGTTAAATAGGCAGATACCTTTCTTTCGCCGCGGTAAAGAGCGGCGCCTCACTGCCCAAAAATGGCTGCACAAGGTGGGAGTCAAGGAACCGCGGCGGGTGCTGGGCAGCTATGCCTGGGAGCTCTCCGAAGGTGAATGCCAGAAAGTGATGATCGCCATGGCGCTGGCCAACCGTCCCAAGCTGTTGATTGCCGATGAACCCACGGCTTCGATGGAACCCAGTACCCAGGCGCAGATATTCCGCCTGTTGACCCAGCTCAATCAGTTGCAGAACGTCGCCATCTTGCTGATCAGCCACGAGTTGGACACACTGTCGAACTGGTGTAACCGGCTAACAGTGCTCTACAGCGGCCAGGTGATGGAATCCGGACCTACCGCAGAGCTACTTGAACAGCCTTATCATCCCTATACCAAGGCGATGTTGGACAATATGCCGGACTACTCCGGTCCTGCAGCCCACAAAACACTGATGCCGACTCTGCCGGGCTCGGTACCGGCGCTGCAACATCTGCCGATAGGTTGCCGTCTGGGGCCTCGCTGTCCGGAAGCCCGTAAACAATGTGTGGTGCAACCGCAGCTGAGCCATCATAAAGACAGATACTACGCCTGCCATTTCCCCTACCAGAGTGAGCCTATTGATGACGACTCCCTTGCTTAAAGTCACGGACCTGAGCAAACGCTATTTCAGCGGTTACAAGGGCTTTCGCCGCCAATATACTGAGGCCTTGGCGCCCATTTCTTTCGAACTCAACAGTGGCGAAACCCTGGCTATTGCCGGTGAAGCCGGCTCAGGCAAGAGTACTTTGGCCCGCATTTTGGTCGGCGCCGAGTATCGCAGCGGCGGAGAAATTCTGTTCAATGGCGAGCCGCTCGACAGCCATGATCTGAAACACCGCTGCAGACTTATCCGGATGATATTCCAGGATCCCAACACCTCACTCAACCCAAGGCTAACCATAGGGGAACTGCTCAATGAGCCGCTGAGGTTCAATACCCGGCTGTCGGCCCATGCCCGTAGCGAGCAGGTGGTTGAGACTTTACGTAAAGTGGGCTTGCTGCCGGAACATGTGGAGTTTTACCCCCACATGATTTCCGAAGGCCAGAAGCAGCGGGTGGCGGTGGCTAGAGCCTTGATGCTCAACCCAAGGATCATTATCGCCGATGAAGCTCTGACAGCCCTGGATCTCTCGGTGCGGGCCCAGATCCTCAACCTGCTGCTCAAGCTGCAAAAAGAGATGGGGCTTTCCTATATATTTGTGTCCCACAATCTCAATGTTATTCGTCATGTCAGCGACAAGATCATGGTGCTACACAAGGGCGTGATGGTGGAAAAGGCCGCCACCGAGACCCTGTTCAATGATCCGCAACACGAATACACCCAAAGATTGTTGCAGGAGCAGGCACAATTGACCCGCAAGCGTTGAGAATAAGTCGAACTGCTCCAACCACTACCCTGTTGGCAGGCTTTTTGAAAAAATCAGTACCAATTCAAGTTGAAATACTTATCCTAATGACAGTTTTCGGAAGAAGAAGCTAAGACATGATTATTAAACCTAAAATTCGTGGTTTCATTTGTACCACTACTCATCCTCTGGGCTGTGAAGCCAACGTGCTGGAACAGATCAACACCACCAAGGCCAAAGGCAAGATAGCCAATGGCCCCAAGAAAGTACTGGTGGTAGGTTCTTCCAGTGGTTATGGTCTCTCCTCCCGTATTGCCGCCGCCTTTGGTTCCGACGCTGCCACTATCGGGGTCTTTTTTGAGAAACCCGGCACTGAGACCAAACCCGGCACAGCCGGTTGGTACAACTCGGCGGCGTTTGACAAGTTTGCCAAGGCTGAAGGCCTGTATTCCAAAAGCATCAACTGTGATGCCTTCAGCCATGAAGCCAAAGCCAAGGTAATTGAGCTGATCAAGGCCGATCTGGGCCAGATAGACATGATAGTTTATTCACTGGCCTCACCCGTGCGTAAACTGCCTGACAGCGGAGAAGTGATCCGCTCGGCCCTCAAGCCTATCGGCGAGTCATATCGCTCTACCGCGGTAGATACCAACAAAGACACCATCATTGAAGCCTCGGTTGAGCCGGCCACAGAGCAGGAAATTAACGACACTGTTACTGTGATGGGGGGGCAGGATTGGGAACTGTGGGTAGATGCCCTCGACAAGGCCGGTGTGCTGGCTGATGGCTGCAAAACAGTTGCTTACAGCTATATAGGTACAGAGCTGACCTGGCCTATCTACTGGCACGGCGCTCTGGGTAAAGCCAAGATGGATCTCGACCGCGCCGCCAGTGAGCTAAACCAAAGACTGGCCGCCAAGGGTGGCAG
This sequence comes from Shewanella sp. BJSY2023SW001, assembly GCF_047314685.1. NCBI lineage: Bacteria > Pseudomonadati > Pseudomonadota > Gammaproteobacteria > Alteromonadales > Shewanellaceae > Shewanella > Shewanella sp. BJSY2023SW001. Next base: position 113,338 of record NZ_JBKORF010000082.1, on the reverse strand, counting down.
CGCCAATGTCGCTGTGCTCAAGAGTGTGATCACTCAGGCCAGTTCGGCTATTCCGGTAATGCCACTGTATATCGCCATGGTCTTCAAGAAGATGCGCGAAGAAGGCCTGCATGAAGGCTGTATGGAACAGATTTACCGTATGTTCAGCGAGCGCCTATACAAGGCCGATGGCAGCAAGCCAGAAGTAGACGATGCCAACCGCCTGCGCCTGGACGATTGGGAACTGAGAGAAGATATCCAGCAGCATTGCCGTGATCTCTGGCCACAAATCACCACAGAAAACCTCAGTGAGCTGACCGATTACCGTGAGTACAAGGCCGAATTCCTCAAGCTGTTTGGCTTTGGTATCGAAGGCATAGACTATGATGCCGACGTTAATCCAGCCGTTGAGTTTGACGTGATTGAACTCTAAATTGAAACAATAACGCTGACCGAAAAACGCCGCTATCAAGCGGCGTTTTCTTTTACCACCACAAGTAAAGGGTAAATTATAAGCTTTCAGGCGATGAATCGACTGTGGGCATTTTACCTATGGTTGCAGAATCAGCGCTTGGAGCCCAAATTTGTCGCTTAGGCATCCATCTCGAGGACGATTGAGTTTATACTCTTTACCTTGCTAATTATTCTTCCAGGAGAAAACCATGAAAATCAGTGCACGCAACTGTCTTGGCGGTACCATCAAAGCCATCGAAGAAGGCTCTGTAAACAACGAAGTCACCATTGAACTGGCTCCGGGTGTTGAGCTCACCTCTGTGGTCACCAAAGCCTCCTGTGAGCGTTTGGGGCTTAAAGTAGGTGACAGTGCATACGCACTGATCAAAGCCAGCAGCGTAATGCTGGGTGTTGACGAATAATCAATGAGCAGCGCCGCAAGGCGCTGTTTTTTTGTTATATATACGGATATCTATTGGGCCAAAGTAGTGGGCCCTGAAAAACAACAAGCCTATTTTCAAGAGACGCTGGCCTATATCAACGCCGAGCGTGCCCGGGGAAAGGTCATCAAGCCTCCCAAAACTAACACCTTCAACGCTCTGCGTTATACGCCATTATCAGAAGTCAAAGTAGTGCTCCTGGGACAAGATCCCTATCATGGTCCATCAAGCCCACGGCCTGTGCTTCTCAGTGCCCAAAGAGGTGGTGCCACCGCCATCATTACAGAACATATTTCAGGAGCGGGCCAATACTGTCCCGGGGTTTAGGGGGGGGCGAATAAGTCCTCGTGGAACTCTCGCTTCATGGTAACCCTAGGAGATAAATGCCAGACATAAAGAAGCCGGTCATTTGGACCGGCTTCTAGGCTAAATCATTGAAGTTATTTACTCATCGCTTTCAGGGTAAACAATTTCAGCTTTGGCCTTCAACATATTGATAACGGCGCGATAGTCATTCTCACCGTACTGACTGTTAAGACCTTGCTTGATGGCCGCAACCTGATCGGCCGGTGTACTTTCTGCATCATGAATGGCATCCAGTACCACCACGGCATAACCGGTCGCCAGCGACACAGTATCAACGCTCAAACCCTCTTTGGCCTTGGCCATCTGGAATGCCTTGCTCACCAAAGCCGAATCTACATCCTGGGTGAAACGTCCTAAGTTGGCATGGCTCTGCAGCGCGATATCAGCATTACCTTCTTTGAGCTTGACCATGTATTCCTGCGCCTTGTCACGAGCAATCTCATTGGCTTTTTGCTGCTTGAGACGTACTTCAATGGCAGGCTTAACCTCGGCGAACTCAAGTGTGCCGGCTTGCTGATGTTCCTTAACGCGGATAACCACGACATGGTTGCGCTCCACTTCCAGCAGCTCACTGTTCATACCTCCCAGTACATCACTGGAGAAGGCGGCTTTGGACAGTTCCGGCTTATCGAAAGGTGCTGGCGCGTTGTCACGGCCGAACAGTCGGGTAGTCTTGATCTCTGCACCAACAGCCTTGGCCGCTTCTTGCAGGTTATCAGGGATTTCATAGCTGGTATCGGCCAATTTCTGCTGCAGACCATAGAATTGGCTGACTGCTTCATCTTGCTTGAGCTGCGCGACTATCTTGTCTTTCACTTCGGCGAAAGGTGCAGTCTGACCGCTCTGGATATCCAGCAGCTTGATGATATGGAAACCGAAAGGCGTCTTGACCACTTTAGAGACATCACCCTTGCTCAGTGCAAACAGGGCGTCATCAAAAGCAGGATCCATCACACCAGGCTCAAACCAACCCAATTCCCCGCCCTTCTCACCGCTCAGGGTATCCTGAGAGTCTGACTTGGCCAGCGCAGCAAAATCAGCGCCGTTTTCCAGTTGCTTGTGAAGATCCTCAGCCTTGGCTTCGGCGTTGTCGGTCGAGGCATCGATCAGAATATGGGCTGCCAGACGCTTTTCGGCTGTCTGATATTGATTCTGATGCTCATCATAGTAAGTCTTGGCTTGCTCATCACTGACCTGAATGCTATCGGCCAAATCTTTGGCATCAAGCTCAACATATTCCAGGCTGATCATTTCCGGACGTTCAAATTGGGCCGGATTGGTGTCGTAGAATGATTTAACTTCCTCTTCGGTCACTGTCGCTTGGTCCAGGAAAGGCTCAGCGTCAACCAGGAGATAGCGAATATCACGGGTTTGTCCCTGCAGCTTAGCCAGAGCTTCGGCTTCACCGTTGAGAACAAACTCGCTGCCAATCAAGGCACTGATCAGCTGACGACGAGTCATATCCACCCGCATACTTTCACGGAAAGTCGCTTGTTGATAGCCCAGTTGGCGCAGAATGGCTTCGAAGCGATCATTGTCAAACTTGCCTTCAGTCTGGAAGGCCGGCTCTTGTCTAATGGCTTCTGCAATTTGAGCATTGGACACTCGCAAGCCCATTTCAGCGGCGGCTTGATCCAGCAGCTTTTGCGCTACCAGACGTTCAAGCACGCCTTGCTTGATACTGGCCAAGTAAGCATCATTGGCCGCCAGGGCGTCAAACATCTCACCCAACTGTTGTTCCAGACGGGCACGCTCGCTTTGATAGGCCTGGTCCAGTTCGGTTGTGGAAATCTCTTCACCATTGACTGTGGCGGCCGGAGCCACTGAGGAGGAACCCAGGTAACTGCTTACACCAGCAAATGCAAAGGAAAGTATCACCAGCACCAAAATAGCTTTGGCTATTACGCCCTGTGACCCTTCGCGAATCTTCTCTAACATCAGACGTCTCGCTTAGCGATTAATAGTAAAAAAAAGGCGCATCTCTTGTGGGATGCGCCTATCTGTAACATGAATGGAGTCTGCAGACGCTACTTCAGCCTATCCTCACACTCCGAAACGTCGGCTAATCCGGCGTTTCTCAATCCGTAAAAAGCACTGCCTGGCAGTGCTTAATCTTTACGAAAGCCTACAAAGGCTACGATGTTAATTAGTTAACAGCGTCTTTCAGAGCTTTACCTGCCTTGAATGCAGGGATTTTAGCTGCAGCGATTTTGATCTCTTTCCCGGTCTGTGGGTTACGACCAGTGCGCTCAGCGCGCTCACGCACTTCAAAAGTACCGAAACCAACAAGAGAAATTTTGTCGCCTTCTTTCAGACCATCAGTCACAGCTGCGATGAAAGAGTCCAGTGCGCGGCCGGCAGCGGCTTTAGAAATGTCAGCACCAGAAGCGATTTTCTCGATTAGTTCAGATTTGTTCATGTCATCCCCTTGAATGTAGTTTTCGCGCCGCAACCAAATCCTTCTCTAGAGCGGTCTGCGGAGGCTTTTATAACAAGCTTGATACCAAAGTTCAAGCTCAGTTGGAAAACCAAAGAATTTAAATTGGATACAGCTCAAAGCCAGTTGCCCCAAGGGCTTGGCACAACTGGCTCTCCACAGACCTAGGCTACCACAGGTCTGGGTTTTGTTAAGCCCCTTTTTTCATTTTTTTTAGTGGCATAGGACATTTTCTTGCGTTAGCCCAAATTTTTTACCACTTCAAAGCCTTCGACTGGTCGCTCAAGCGCCAATTGCAGCACTTCGTCTATCCAACGAACCGGACGAATATCCAAGTCTGCCACTACGTTAGCCGGAATTTCTTCCAGATCCCGTTCGTTCTCCTTGGGTATCAATACCAGTTTAATACCACCTCGGTGGGCCGCCAGCAGTTTCTCTTTCAAGCCACCGATTGGCAGTACTTCACCTCTCAGGGTAATTTCACCTGTCATGGCGACTTCACCCTTGACCGGGTTACCTGTCAGGCTGGAAACCAAGGCAGTACACATAGCGGCACCGGCAGATGGACCATCTTTCGGGGTTGCCCCTTCGGGTACGTGCACATGGATATCACGCTTCTCGTAAAAGTCAGGGTTGATCCCCAACTGCTCGGCGCGCGCCCGAACCACAGTCATAGCGGCCTGGATAGACTCCTGCATCACATCACCCAGCGAACCTGTATAGGTGAGTTTGCCCTTACCGGCCACTGAGGTGGCTTCGATGGTCAGCAAGTCGCCGCCCACTTCGGTCCAGGCCAAACCTGTCACCTGGCCAATCTGGTTCTTGGATTCTGCTTTGCCATAGTCAAAACGCTGTACCCCGAGGAAAGACTTGAGGTTGTCCTGATTGACATCCACATGCTTGGTGTCTTTCTCCAGCATGATCTGCTTCACCACTTTACGGCAGATCTTTGACAACTCACGCTCCAGTGCCCGCACCCCGGCTTCACGGGTGTAATAACGGATCACCCCGAGAATGGCGCTGTCATCGACAGTGATTTCAGTCTTCTTCAGGCCGTTACGTTCAATCTGCTTCGGCAGCAAGTGCTGCTTGGCAATATTGAGTTTCTCATCTTCGGTGTAACCGCTAAGACGGATAACTTCCATCCGGTCCAGCAAGGGGCCAGGAATATTCATCGAGTTGGAGGTGGCCACAAACATCACGTCGGACAGATCGTAATCCACTTCCAAGTAGTGATCGTTAAAGGTCGCGTTCTGCTCTGGATCCAACACCTCCAGCAGAGCCGAGGCCGGATCGCCACGCATGTCCGAACTCATCTTGTCGATTTCATCGAGCAGGAACAGTGGGTTCTTCACCCCGACTTTGGCCATCTTCTGGATAATCTTGCCCGGCATAGAACCTATATAGGTACGGCGGTGACCACGGATTTCCGCTTCATCACGCACGCCGCCCAATGCCACCCGCACATACTTACGGCCGGTTGCTTTGGCAATAGATTGCCCCAGAGATGTCTTACCGACCCCCGGCGGGCCAACCAGACACAGGATAGGGCCCTTGAGCTGTTTCACCCGGCTCTGTACCGCCAGATACTCGAGGATCCGCTCTTTAACCTTCTCCAGACCATAGTGATCTGTATCCAGCACCTGTTCGGCCTTGGATAGGTCACGCTTAATCTTGGAGCGCTGTTTCCAGGGCACTGAAGTCATCCAGTCAACATAGCTGCGTACCACTGTGGCTTCAGCCGACATCGGAGACATCATTCTCAGCTTGTTAAGCTCGGCAGACGCCTTCTCTTTGGCCTCTTCCGGCATGCCGGCTTCTTCAATCTTGCGGCCCAGGCTTTCAAATTCATCATGGCCCTCATCAAGATCGCCAAGTTCCTTCTGAATAGCCTTCATCTGCTCGTTGAGATAATACTCACGCTGGCTCTTTTCCATCTGTTTCTTGACCCGAGAGCGGATACGTTTTTCTACCTGCAGCAGGTCGATTTCCGCTTCCATCATGGCCATCAGATATTCAAGCCGCTCACCGACCTTGACCATCTCAAGTACAGACTGTTTGTCTGCCAGCTTGAGCGGCATATGCGCCGCCATGGTATCGGCCAGTCTGTCGGCCTCTTCGATACCTGAGAGTGAGGTGAGCACTTCGGGAGGAATTTTCTTGTTCAGCTTGATATAGCCTTCAAACTGACTGATTGCGCTGCGTACCAGCACCTCTTCTTCCTTGTCGTCCAGCGCTTCTGACTCCAGGTAGTGTGCGGTGGCAACAAAGAACTCTTCTTCCTGGGTATAACGTTCTATGCGGGCGCGCTTACCGCCTTCGACCAATACCTTGACAGTGCCATCAGGCAGCTTCAGCAGCTGCAAAATGGAAGCGACTGTACCTACGTCGAAAATATCGTCTATGCCAGGCTCGTCCAGATCCGCATCCCGCTGCGCCACAAGAATGATCTGTTTATCCTGCGCCATGGCAGTTTCCAAACAACGGATGGACTTTTCACGTCCTACGAATAACGGAATTACCATATGGGGATAGACCACCACGTCTCTCAGTGGCAGCACGGGCAATTCGATTCGCGCTTCACGCTCTAGGGTCATAGTTCGATTCCGTTTCAGTTAAAGATTACATTGAGTATATTGGGACGCTTTCCCGGCTTTCAATGGTAAAGATAAAAAAAGGAGCCCCAGTGGACTCCTTAATTTTCAACCTGATAGCTTATTGCTCAGTTATTGGTCACCGGCAGCAGCCTGGGAGTCATTATTCTCGTAGATAAGAATAGGCGCTGACTCACCTTTCACCACAGACTCATCGATAACCACCTTGACCACATTATCCATGGACGGCAGGTCATACATGGTATCAAGCAGTATCGCTTCAACGATGGAGCGCAAACCACGGGCCCCTGTCTTACGGGACATGGCTTTTTGTGCTATCGCCTTGAGAGCGTCATCGCGAAACTCAAGTTCGACATTTTCCATCTCGAACAAAGTGGCAAACTGCTTGGTGATGGCGTTTTTGGGCTCGGACAGGATCTGCACCAGAGCCGCTTCATCCAGTTCACCCAAGGTCGCAACCACAGGTAAACGCCCGATAAACTCAGGAATAAGGCCATACTTGACCAAGTCTTCCGGCTCAACCTGCAACAAAGTATCTGTGATGGTGGCCTTTTCAGCCTGACCTTTAACCTGAGCGCCAAAACCTATGCCACTACCCACATGGGAGCGCTGCTCAATCACCTTCTCAAGGCCTGCAAAGGCACCACCACAAATAAAGAGTATCTTGGAGGTATCAACCTGCAGGAACTCCTGTTGCGGGTGTTTACGACCGCCCTGAGGAGGCACGGCGGCAACAGTGCCTTCAATCAGTTTCAGCAGTGCCTGCTGCACCCCTTCACCGGACACGTCTCGGGTGATGGAAGGGTTATCTGACTTACGGCTGATTTTGTCAATCTCATCGATATAGACAATACCACGCTGTGCCTTGTCAACATCATAGTCGCACTTCTGCAGCAACTTCTGAATGATATTTTCAACGTCTTCCCCCACATAACCGGCTTCAGTCAATGTGGTGGCATCCGCCATGGTAAAAGGCACATTCAGGAACCGCGCCAGGGTCTCTGCCAGCAAGGTTTTACCGCTACCGGTTGGACCGATAAGCAGAATATTACTCTTGCCAAGCTCCACACCATCTTTGGGGGCGCTGTTTTTCAGGCGTTTGTAGTGGTTATAAACCGCAACAGACAACACCTTCTTGGCCTGCTCCTGACCGATAACATAATCATCCAGATGAGCGCGCAGTTCATGGGGAGTCGGCAGTTTGTCCTGATCCCGATTGGGCGAAATCTCTTTTATCTCTTCGCGAATGATGTCGTTACACAGTTCGACACATTCGTCGCATACATATACAGATGGCCCGGCGATCAGCTTGCGAACTTCATGCTGGCTTTTTCCGCAGAAAGAGCAATACAGCAATTTGCCGCTATCACCGTTGCCTTTGTTGTCACCCATTACTCTACCTCTTTTGCAGTCTGCTCTACTGCCATACACTTAAGCGTCTTCAATCTGAGCATAGCCCAGCCATAAGCAAAAATCAGCTTTAACGTTTGGTCAGAACCGAATCCACCAAACCGTATTCCATGGCTTGAGAAGCACTCATAAAGTTATCTCGGTCAGTATCCCGCTCAATGATTTCCAGTGGTTGGCCTGTGTGCTCGGCCAACATCTGGTTCAGCTTCTGTTTAATCCCCAGGATCTCTTGGGCATGGATAGCGATATCCGATGCCTGGCCCTGGAAACCACCCAAAGGCTGATGGATCATCACCCGCGAGTTCGGCAAACAGTGACGCTTACCCTTGGCACCACCGGCCAACAGGAAGGCGCCCATACTGGCCGCTTGCCCGATACATACAGTGCTGACATCCGGCTTGATAAACTGCATGGTGTCATAAATAGCCATACCAGCAGTGACAGAGCCGCCTGGTGAGTTGATATAAAGAGAGATCTCTTTATCCGGGTTTTCTGATTCCAAAAACAGCAACTGTGCCACGATCAAGTTGGCCATGTGCTCTTCAACCTGACCAACCAGGAAGATCACCCGCTCTTTCAACAAACGTGAATAGATATCGTAAGAGCGTTCTCCCTTGGCGGTTTGCTCAACCACCATAGGAACGAGTGCATTAAGTACTGATTCTGGCGCGTTATGCATCATTAACTTTCCCTAAATAAAAAACGGCCCGCATGAGGGACCTCATACGAGCCATTATAAATGGCGAACAACCAAGCAAGTCAAGCTTAGGTTATGCGCGGCCGGTAGCCTTGTTCATAAATTCTTCAAAAGCGACATCTTTCTTAGTCACTTTGGCTGATTTCAGAACCGCTTCAACAGCTTGCTCTTCCAGAGCCAGGTTGCGCATGTTCTGCATCAACTCTTCGTTACCGTTGTAGTATTCGATCACTTCTTTTGGATCTTCGTAGGCAGAAGCCATGGAAGCAATCAACGCCTGTACACGCTCTTCTTCAGCTTTCAGCTCGTTGGACTTGATCACTTCGCCAAGCAGCAGACCGACTTTAACACGACGCTCGGCTTGTTCAGTGAACAGCTCGGCAGGCAGTTCAGGCATGTTGGCACCTTGACCACCGAAACGCTGCATGGCCTGGCGACGCAGAACGTCAACTTCACCGTCGATCAGCGCTTTTGGCAGTTCGATTTCATTGGCAGCCAGCAGGCCTTCAAGAACTTGTTCTTTCACATTGGCTTTCAGAGCTTGTTCCAGCTCGCGGCCCATGTTCTTGCTGATCTCAGCTTTCAGAGCGTCGATGCCACCATCGGTGATACCGAACAGCTTGGCGAACTCGTCGTTAACTTCAGGCAGGTTGGCGCCCTTGACTTCTTTCACTGTGATAGCGAACTTGGCGGCTTTGCCTTTCAGGTTTTCAGCGTGGTATTCCTCAGGGAAAGTCACGTCGATGTCGAACTCTTCACCGGCTTTGTGGCCTTTAACGCCTTCTTCAAAACCAGGGATCATGCGACCGCTGCCCAATTGCAGTTCAAAGTCTTCGGCCTTGCCGCCTTCAAACTCTTCACCGTCAACGCTACCAACAAAGTTGATAACCACTTTGTCACCGTCTTCGGCAGCGCGCTCAACCGCTTCGTAAGTCGCGTGTTGCTTGCGCAGGGTTTCGATCATGTTATCAACGTCGGCTTGTTGTACTTCGGCAACAGGCTGCTCAACTTCGATACCGTCCAAGCCTTTGATTTCAACTTCTGGATAAATTTCAAAGGTCGCGGTGAACTCAAACTTTTCGGCGTCAGTGGCACCTGGGGTAAAGGTAGGAGCACCGGCAGGGTTCAACTTCTCGGCAATGATGGCCTCAATGAAGTTGCGCTGCATTACTTCACCGGTAATGTCTTGGCGAATCGCTTTGCCGTAACGCTTTTCAATCACGCTTGCTGGGACTTTACCTGGACGGAAGCCTGGGATACGGGCACGCTTGGCTTCGCGTTGCAGGCTGTCTTTAACCAGTTTTTCGATCTGCTCTGCAGGAACAGAGATGGTCAGGCGACGCTCCAGGCCTTGGGTTGTTTCAACAGAAACTTGCATTGTTTTACCTCGAAATGTGTCTAACGTCCTTTGCAATAGCCGATTGTTTCAACTATTCAGGTATTCGTTTCTTGATCTTTAACTTGACTTAAATGCCCATCAGAAGTGAATTCCGGCACCGGTCGCACATTGTTGATTGTTATCAAGACGCAGCATTATATCGACCGTTCTTAGTGGAGTCGAGCCTCAATGCCACAGAAAAGGGCATAAAAAAAGCGACCTAAGGTCGCTTTTTTTAATAAAGAGTGGGGTGACTGATGGGGCTCGAACCCACGACAACTGGAATCACAATCCAGGGCTCTACCAACTGAGCTACAATCACCACCGAAAGTGGTACGCCCGGCAGGATTCGAACCTGCGACCATCCGCTTAGAAGGCGGATGCTCTATCCAACTGAGCTACGGGCGCAGGACCTGCAAATTCAATTTGCATCCTAAGCGGTACTGACAATGCTATCCACACTGCCCTTGAAATCTGGTCGGTGATAGAGGATTCGAACCTCTGACCCTCTGCTCCCAAAGCAGATGCGCTACCAGGCTGCGCTAATCACCGAAAATTTTCTCCAAGCGCGGTTACAACCGGCTCGCCTCGAGAACGGAGCGCATCTTAGCCCCTCACCCGACAAGCGTCAACGATTTTTTTAAGCACTTTATCTGCTTGGCGAAATTACGTGCTGCTTTAACGAAATTCTGTGTTCTGGACCCTGTTTGTCCATGACACTCCCAAGCCTCACTGGTAAAATGGCGCCGTTTTCAACATCATCGCGCCATACAAAGGATATCCTACACCCATGACAGCCCAACTAATAGATGGCAAAGCGATTGCGCAATCCATAAGACAACAGCTAAAGCAAAAAGTCGCTGCACGTCAAGCAGCGGGACAACGTATCCCAGGCTTGGCTGTTATTCTGGTGGGTGCTGATCCTGCCTCTCAGGTTTATGTCGGCAGTAAGCGTAAAGCCTGCGAAGAAGTGGGGTTCATCTCCCGCTCCTATGATCTGCCTGAGTCCACCAGTGAAGAAGAACTGCTGGCCCTGATAGACTCGCTCAATGAAGATGCCGCCATAGATGGCATTCTGGTGCAGCTGCCGCTGCCGGAACATATTAAAGAATCCAAGGTCATTGAGCGGATCCGTCCCGACAAAGATGTCGACGGTTTCCATCCTTATAATGTCGGCCGTTTGGCTCAACGGATCCCGGTACTGCGCTCCTGCACTCCTATGGGGATCATGACTCTTATCAAGTCTACCGGTATCGATACCTATGGACTGGATGCGGTTGTGGTTGGCGCCTCCAATATCGTGGGCCGTCCCATGACTCTGGAGCTGCTGCTGGCCGGCTGCACCACAACTACTTGTCACAGATTCACCAAAGATCTCGAGGATAAGGTCAGCCGCGCCGATCTTCTGGTGGTTGCCGTCGGCAAACCCGGCTTTATCCCCGGTAGCTGGATCAAACCAGGCGCCATAGTCATAGACGTGGGCATTAACCGTCTAGACAGCGGCCGTTTGGTGGGCGATGTTGACTTTGATATTGCCTGTGAGCGCGCCAGCCACATCACCCCTGTTCCCGGTGGCGTGGGTCCAATGACCATAGCCAGCTTGCTGGAAAACACCCTGTTTGCCGCGGAGCAATATCACGACTAAGGGTAGATTGAAACCAACCTCAGTTTGGTTTCAATTTCAAGCGATAAAAAACGCCGGCTTCAACAGCCGGCGTTTTCGTTTCGATTATTGGCAAAGAAGGATTACTTCTTGCGCCAGCTGGTTCCTTGTGGGCCATCTTCCAGCACCACCCCCAGCTCATTCAATCTGTTGCGGGCAACGTCGGCAGCAGGCCAATCCTTTTCGGCACGGGCACGGTTACGCTCGGCAATAAGCGCTTCGATCTCAGCCACTTCATCGTCGCTGCCCTCGCCTTTGAAGAAGGCTTCAGGTGTAGAGCTGACAATTCCCAAAACATCGGCCAGTTGTTTCAGTGACACGCCAAGGGCCGAGGCGGCCGCCATATCCACGCCCTTGAGGCGGTTGATTTCACGCACTATCTCAAACAACACAGAGTAGGCTTCGGGAGTATTGAAGTCATCATCCATCGCCGCCTTGAAGCGCTCAACGTACTCTTCGGCAGGCGCGGCTGTAACACTCAGGTCAAGATCTTTGAGCGCTGTGTAAATTCGCTCAAGCGCAGCTCTGGCCTGTTTGAGGTTGTCTTCCGAATAGTTCAGTTGACTGCGGTAGTGGCCGGACAACAGGAAGTAGCGCACAGTTTCGGCATCATAATGTGCCAGCACATCGCGAATGGTGAAGAAGTTACCCAGCGACTTGGACATCTTCTCTTTATCGACCATCACCATGCCGGTATGCATCCAGTAGTTCACATACGGCGTGTCATGGGCGCAGCAAGACTGGGCGATTTCATTTTCATGATGCGGGAACTGCAGATCGCTGCCGCCGCCATGGATATCGAAATGCAATCCCAGGTGTTTGCTGTTCATGGCAGAGCACTCAATGTGCCAACCGGGACGACCCGGGCCCCAAGGTGAATCCCAAGTGGGTTCGCCAGGCTTGGACATCTTCCACAACACAAAGTCCATAGGATCGCGCTTATGTTCGTCCACTTCGACCCGGGCACCGGCCTGCAACTGCTCCAGGTTCTGCCCGGAAAGCTTGCCGTATTCAGGGAAAGAAGCAACGCTGAAAAGTACATCGCCATCATCGGCTACATAGGCATGACCACGGGCGATCAGCGCCTCCACCATTTCGATAATCTCGGCAATATGCAGAGTCGCCCTTGGCTCCATATCGGGGCGCAGCATATTCAGGGCATCAAAATCTTGGTGCATCTGGCCGATGAGACGCTCGGTGAGGCTATCGCAGCTCTCGCCATTTTCATTGGCGCGCTTGATGATTTTGTCATCCACATCTGTAATATTGCGCAGGAAGTTAACCTGGTAACCTGCGTAACGCAGGTAGCGTACTATCATGTCAAAGGAAACAAAGGTCCGGCCATGACCGATATGACACAAGTCGTATATGGTGACACCACATACATACATACCCACTTTACCTGGGTTAATCGGTTTAAATTCCTCTTTTTGGCGGCTCAGACTGTTGTATATCTTCAACATTGACTTTCTCTTCAACAATATAGGATTAGTGGGTAAAACGAATCTGGCAGTTTAACATTGCCACAAGCTCTTGAATACTGCCCTTTATAGCCGGAGTCGGATAAGTTAGAATCCGCCAACAAAATTTATCCTGAGGATCCGATCATGATTACATTGCACACCAACCACGGCGACATCAAACTGGCGCTGGATAGTGAAAAAGCCCCTCTGACTGCGGCCAACTTTATCAAGTACGCCCAGGAAGGCTTCTATGATGGCACTATATTCCACCGCGTTATCGATGGTTTTATGGTTCAGGGTGGCGGCTTTACCGAGCAGATGTCACAGAAACCTACCAATGCCCCTGTGCGTAACGAAGCCAACAACGGTCTGTCAAACAAGACAGGAACCATAGCCATGGCCCGCACCTCTGATCCTCACTCCGCCACCGCGCAGTTCTTTATCAACGTCAACGACAACACCTTCCTGGATTTCAAAAACGAGTCAATCCAAGGCTGGGGTTACTGTGTATTCGGTGAGGTGGTAGAAGGTATGGACGTGGTTAATGCCATCAAAGGCGTAAGCACTGGCAACCGCGGCATGCACCAGGATGTGCCTCTGGAAGCCGTGATCATCGAGAAAGTGACCATAGCTGACTGATAACTTCTGAATGCGCACTCTCTTTATCGGCGATCTGCACCTAAGTGCCGATCGCCAAGATATCCTCAACGCCTTCTATCACTTCCTCGATACCTGTCTTGAACAGGTCGACGCCCTCTATATTTTGGGGGATCTGTTTGAGGTTTGGGTCAGTGATGATTTGGCTGAGCCCTTTGCCCTGGCGCTGGCCGAGCGTCTCTATGAAGTCAGCCGCACCCTGCCGGTATACTTTATCCACGGCAACCGCGACTTTATGCTGGGGAAAGAATACGCCGCCAAAGCGGGGATGACCTTACTGCCCGAAGTGTATCGACTGGAGCTCTATGGCCACAAGACAGTGCTGCTGCATGGCGACAGCCTCTGCACTCTGGACAAGGCCTACCAGCGTTTTCGCCGGTTTCGCAATATGGCATTGCCCCGCTGGATATACCGCCATCTGCCGAAAAAGACCCGCAGCAATATTGCCGCCAAGCTCAGGCAAAACAGCCAGATGCAAAATCAGCTTAAGAGTATTGAGATAATGGATGTTGAGCCGAGTGCTGTGGATGAACTGTTTGCCAGTACCGGCGCCGAGTTGATGATCCACGGTCACACCCATAGACCGGATATCCATCAATTAGTGGCTAATAGGCAGCGCTTGGTGGTGGGAGACTGGTATGAGCAGGGAAGTGTCTTGAGTATCAGTGCCGAGAACATAGAACTGACCAGCCTGCCTTTTATAGAGAAAAGCCAACAGACCCGACTTTAGTTGAGCTCATTCAGCCCCAGTTTTATCTGTGTGGCTGTGTCGCCCCGCATTGAATCTGGCCTGCCCTGGTAACCGATAAAACCCATCCAATCAGTCAGCTGCCGACCCTGTCGGCATCTGCATTTACCTAGTATTGGCGCAACATCGAGTAGTTTAAAGCGGCGCGCCGCTGTGAAACCTGAATTCATCATCCGACGCTAGAATAAGCTCTGCTTCCACCTCGGCAAAATAAGCCACTCTGGCGCTGATATCCTCGCCGGCAATCGCCTCGGCCAATGAAAGATAATCCTGATAGTGACGCGCTTCAGAACGCAGCAGCGAAATGTAAAAACGTTTAAGCTCATCATCAAGCCAGGGTGCCAGCTTGGCAAAACGTTCACAGGAGCGGGCCTCGATAAAGGCGCCCACTATGAGTTTATCTATCAGAGTCGCTGGCTCATGGGTGCGAACATGCTTCATCATCCCCTTGGCATAACGGCCGGCGCGGATGTTGCTGTATGGGATATTGCGCGCCAACATCAGCTCCAGCACCTGTTCAAAGTGATGAAACTCCTCTTTGATAAGGCGGATCATCTTGGCGATAAGTTCAGGGCCATGGGTGAACCCCGCCCTGGGTGTCAACTCACCAATCAACTCGTTCTTCTTCACTTCTCTGGCCAGAAATGCCGCCATATCCCTGTCGTTTCGATAAACAAACTCTTCGTAGGGCTTGGCCCAGATCAGCAACTGCTCGCCACTTTGCTTATCCACCGCATACTTGCGTACCAAAAACATCGCCGTCTGCGCCGCCTTAAGCTCACAATTACAGTGATCTATCAGCAATTCGGCCAGTCTATGATCCTCTTTGGCAGCTGCTATCCAGCTGTCCGGGGTTTCACAGGCCAGGAATTCTTTTACAGGGGCGAGTAACTGTTGCATTGAGGTCAAGCTTCCACAAGAGTTTTCAAGGCCGCCAAGTCTACCAGCAAGCCAATGCTATGCCCACTGCCTCTCGGCGCGCAAACTTGACGCCCCGCCATTTTTGTTCAATAAATAGACTCAGAGCGGTAAAACGCTCGTCTGCAGTTTGACGAGCAAAAGTCAAAGCGGAATAAGGATAATTATAATGGTATTGAATCACTTAATGGGGTTGTATACCCATCCTAAACAGGAATGGCAAACCATAGAACAAAACCATGAGGCATTGAAAAGTTGTCTCAGTCACCTGCTACTCATTGCGCTCATCCCTTCTATCTGCAGTTATATCGCCGCTGTGCACATCGGCTGGAATCCCGGTGCCGGCGAACCTCTTTTTCTAACGGCCCAAAGCGGCTTCTTTATGTGTGCCGGTATGTACTGTAGCCTGGTATTCGGCGTATTTGCCCTCGCCTATCTGGCCTATTGGATGGGTCAAACCTTTGATGCCCACCCGGACTTTACCCAGTGTCTGGAACTGGCTTCCTATACCGCCACGCCGCTGTTTATGGTGGGGCTGGCGGCGCTTTACCCTGAACTCTGGTTTATTATGGTGATAGGGTTGATAGGTCTTAGCTACTCCGTATACCTGCTGTATACCGGGGTCCCTATCATAATGAACATTCCCGAAGAAAAAGGCTTTATCTATGCCAGCTCTGTTGTCACCGCAGGCTTGGTGCTCCTGGTGGCGCTGATGGCCGGCAGTGTGATCCTCTGGAGCATGGGACTCGGCCCAATACTGCAATAGTAAACGCGGCTGACATGAAAAAGGCGCTCAATGAGCGCCTTTTCTATCTGTATCCTCGAAGTATTAAGCGAATGAATCTCTTAATGCCACAGTGCGGTTAAATACCAGCTTATCTGGACTTGAGTCCTTGCTGTCGGCGCAGAAGTAACCTTCACGCTCAAACTGATAGGCCTTTTCGGCCTCTGCTTGCACCAGACCGGCTTCAACCAGACCATGCTTAACCACCAAAGATTCCGGGTTCAGTACTTCATCCACCGTTTCTGCCGCGGCCGGATTAGCGTCAACGAACAAGCGATCATAGAGACGGAACTCGGCAGGTACAGCGCTGCTGGCTTCGACCCAGTGGATCACGCCCTTAACCTTGCGGCCATCGGCAGGGTTTTTACCCAGAGTCTCAGGGTCATAACTGCAGTATATGGTGGTGATCTTACCGTCAGCGTCCTTGTCGCAACGCTCGGCTTTAATCACATAGGCGTTGCGCAGACGCACCTCTTTGCCCATCACCAGACGCTTGTAGTGCTTGTTGGCTTCTTCACGGAAGTCGGCCACATCGATATAAAGTTCACGGCCAAAGGCCAGCTCACGATTACCCAGTTCTTCCTTATTGGGATGCACCGGCGCACTGACATGCTCCAACTGCCCTTCTGGATAGTTCTCAATGATCACCTTAACCGGGTCGATAACCGCCATGGCTCTTGGGGCATTGTCGTTTAGCTCTTCACGGATACAGGCTTCGAGCATGCCCACTTCCACCAGGTTATCCTGTTTGGTCACGCCGATGCGATCACAGAACTCACGGATGGAGGCTGGGGTGTAACCACGGCGGCGCAGACCGGCGATAGTCGGCATGCGGGGATCATCCCAGCCATTAACCAACTGACGCACCACCAGCTCGTTGAGCTTACGCTTGGACATCAGGGTATATTCCAGATTCAGGCGTGAAAACTCATACTGACGGGTACGGTTGGGGATCTTGAAATCATCCAGATTATCCAGCACCCAGTCATAGAGGCGACGGTTATCCTGAAACTCCAGCGTACAAAGGCTGTGAGTGATATTTTCCAGCGCATCAGAAATACAGTGGGTAAAGTCGTACATGGGATAGATGCACCACTTATCACCCGTCTGATGGTGATGAGCGAACTTAATTCGGTAGATCACCGGGTCGCGCATACACATGAAAGGTGATGCCATGTCTATCTTGGCCCGCAGTGAACATTCGCCTTCTTTAAACTCACCGGCGCGCATCTTTTCAAACAGCGCCAGGTTTTCTTCAACGCCGGTGTCACGATAAGGGCTATTCTTGCCGGGTTCTTTCAAAGTGCCGCGATACTCGCGCATCTGCTCGCCATTGAGAAAACACACATAAGCCAAACCTTTTTTGATCAACTCAACGGCATAGCCGTAGAGGTTATCAAAGTAGTCTGACGAGTAATGGATATCACCTGCCCACTGAAAGCCCAGCCATTGCACGTCCGCTTTAATGGAATTCACATAGTCGATATTTTCCTTTTCCGGATTGGTATCGTCAAAGCGCAGATTACACTGGCCCTGATAATCCCTGGCAATACCAAAATTCAAACAGATAGATTTAGCATGACCTATGTGCAGGAAGCCATTAGGCTCTGGTGGGAAACGGGTGTGCACATTGGTGTGCTTACCGCTCGCCAAATCTTCATCTATGATATTGCGAATGAAGTTACTTGGACGTACTTCGGTGTCCACATGACTCATGAAATTCCTCTTTGCGAACAATGGCAGTCTAACGAAAAGAGGCATGATCCTACAGATCATGCCCGGTTACAATCCTTCTAGAATAAAAACTGCGGCGCACTTCGTCAAACCCGGCGCCGTGATCAAAAAAGCAGCCTCAAAGGCTGCTTTCTTGCTTGTGACTTTACTCAGTCACTATCTTGATACCCGGAATAATCTCTTGGGTCTTGCGACCTTTGCGCTTCAGCCACATATAGAAACCAATCAGGGCAAGAACAAAGAAGCTAATCCAAGCGCTGGACTGCAATGGATGCTCGGCAAAAGTCGCACCTTGATAGACCACAGTGGCACTGCCGTAAGCCAGTGCAAAGGTCCAAGTAGCCGCGAAAGTAGCCCAACGACTGCCAAACTCATTCACCAGTGCGCCCATAGCGGCCACACAAGGGGTATAGAGCAAAATAAACAGCAGATAAGAGAAGGCCGCCAATTGTCCGCTGAACCCTGCCTGCAGCGCCCCGAATGTTGACTGATCAACCCCCTGCTCTTCGGCAGCCAGGTTTTTATCTTCAACATGGCCCACAGACAACTTGAGCGGATCTTCCATCACTATGCCGAACAAATTGGCCGGAATGGTCGCCAGCGCCTCGGAGAAGCTGTCCATCAAAGGAGTAAGCTCACCATCACCGCCATCAGCCGTGCTATACAAGCTATTGAGCGTACCCACTACCGCTTCTTTGGCGAAGATCCCTGTCACTATCCCAACCGTGGCCGGCCAGTTGTCTTCCTCTATCCCCATAGGTGAAAACACCGGGGTGATTTTTTGACTGGCGACACTGAGCAGCGATTCCTGGCTGTCTTCATGGCCGAAGCTGCCGTCAACGCCTATGGCATTGATAAAGTTAAGCAGTGTTACTACGACCACAATGGTCTTGCCGGCGCCGAGAATAAAGCTCTTGGTACGCTTACCTGTGCGGGAAGCCACAGCTTTTAGCTTGGGCATTTCATAGCTTGGCAGCTCCATCACCACGGCACTACTGTTCCCTGGCAGCAAGGTATTACGCAGCAGTAGACCTGTGCCTATCGCCGCCAAAATACCTATAAGATAGAGACCGAACACCAGGTTCTGACCTGAGTCAGGGAAAAAAGCCGCCGCAAACAAGGCGTATACCGGCAATCTGGCACCACAGGACATAAAGGGCGCCATCATACCCGTGACGATACGTTCACGTTCACTACCCAGGGTGCGGGTCGCCATGATGGCAGGCACAGAGCAGCCGAAACCAACAATCATGGGCACAAAAGCCTTGCCGGGCAGGCCGATGCGACGCATCAAACCGTCAACCACAAAAGCGGCACGGGCCATATAGCCGGAGCCTTCCAACACTGATAAAGCCAAAAACAGCGCCGCGATAACCGGAATAAAGGTCGATACCGTCTGAATACCCTGACCTATACCACCGGCCAGCAGAGTCACCAACCAGGCAGGAGCACCTATGTTGGTCAGCAAGGCCCCGAAATGATCAACAAACAGTGCACCGGCACTGATATCGAAGAAGTCGATAAAGGCACTGCCCACGTTGATGGCAAACATGAACATCAGGTACATCACCAGCAAAAATACCGGGATACCCAATACAGGATGCAATACCAACTTATCAAGCCTGTCACTCAAGGTCAGTTGACCGTCGGCATTGACAGAACCCTTGTAAACGCGCTCGACAAAGTCAAAACGTGTTGTGGCGACCATGATCTCTATATCTTTGCCTTCGAGTGTCAATTGATCTGTCACTCTGGAGACTTGTTCATCGAGTAAATTGTTTTGACAGGAACCACAACCCAGACCATTAGCCAACATAGCCAAGGCTCGGCCACGACTCAGTTGAGCGTCACTGCCCATAATGGCAGCGACGCCGGTTTCAATAGTGGCATCATACTGCAGCATCAAAGGCGACTCTGAAACCCGCCCTTCCAGCAGTGCTATCACCTGTTCCTTGACCCGCTCGACGTCTTGGGCTTCTCTAGAAGTCACGCCTATCACAGGGCAACCCAATTCTCGACTCATGGCTTGGGTATCGACCCGAATGCCGCGCTTGACCGCCGCATCCATTTTATTGAGTACCACAACCATGGGTATGCCAAGTTCACGCAGCTGCACTGTCAGATACAGGTGACGTTCGATATTGGTGGCATCTACCAGATTGATGATGCCATCGACTTTCTGGCTGGCCAGATACTGCTGGGCAATCTGCTCATCCAGCGAGCAATCACAGTTGTTGCCAGCGGGAAGAAGATCGTAAATGCCGGGTAAATCAGTGAGAAAGACATCATCACCGTTTAGCGAAAAGTGACCGGTTTTCTTTTCAACTGTCACCCCGGACCAGTTACCCACCTGTTGATTGGCACCTGTCAGGGCATTGAACAATGTCGACTTACCGGCATTGGGGTTGCCGACAGTGACACAATGAAACTGCTTAGTCATTGGCCTTTTCCACCTCTATAATCTGTGCCAGATCCTGACGCATGCACAACTTACTGCCGCGGATGTCCAATTCCAACCCGGATCCCATGGGAGCTCGACGGATCAAAGAAAAACGGGTATTTGGAGTGATCCCCATGGACAGGAGCTTGCGTTTGACCACTGCAGGCAGATCCAGATGGCCAACTTCGGAAATCATGGCGCGATCACCGGGTTTCAATTCACTTAACTTCATTGCCTCTACCACTGAAAACAGCATGCAAGCATGCGGGTAATGATTCGATTTTACCTGAAACCGTCAAATAAGAACTTTATCTGGATCAAGCTTTTCAACTGGTAACGATAATAGTTTTCAATTGTGTTGGCTATTATGAGACAAAAGCGCTCGGGAATAAACCGCTTAAGCGCAAATAACCGAAACTGAATCCGGTATTTTTCTGCTTCAGATCCCAATTTCAGCTTAAAGAGCGGCACAACAAAATGTGGCGCAGATCACACTTTGTTGTTTTCTTTTTTAAATCAGCCTTCTTTATACATAAGCATCATTAAAAAGTTATCGCCTTGTCATTTTTTTGCTCTATTCTTTAACATTAGCAATTCAGTAAATTACTGAAGCATGCCCAATAACTATAAATCGGCAATGAACGCGCTCAGGATGGAATGATGAAAATGGATAACTCGAGTAAACCAAACCTTTGGGGGTTGGGTTGCGCTCTCCCCTTATTGTTTTTGTTGGCCTTTGTGGCCGAAGCCACCCCATGGGACGACAAGGATCCGACCGAGGTTGAAGCCATTCTGGATGCCAAGTTTGCTGAAGGAAAATATTCTCCCAAGGGTGCTGACAGCTGCCTGATGTGCCACAAAAAGAACCAGAAAGTGATGGCGCTTTTTGATGGTGTCCACGGCAACCCCAATGTTGCTCAATCTCCGATGGCCGATCTGCAATGCGAAGCCTGCCACGGCCCCATGGGAAAACACAACCGCGGTGGTAAGGAGCCGATGATCACCTTTGGTGCCGACTCGCCGGTACCGACCGACAAACAGAACAGCGTCTGCCTCAGTTGCCACCAGGATGAACAACGCCTGGGCTGGAGTGCCAGCCACCACGACACCGCCGGAGTCTCCTGTGCCAGCTGTCACCAAGTGCACACAGGCCAGGATCCCATCCAGAGCCGTGAAACCGAAGTCGCCGTTTGCAGCAGTTGTCACTCAGAGCAACGTGCCGACATTCACAAACGCTCCGCTCATCCGATACGCACAGAGCAGATGGTCTGCAGCGACTGCCACAATCCTCACGGCAGCTTGGGGGATGCCAGCTTGAAACAGATGACGGTCAACGAAAACTGTTACAGCTGCCACGCCGAGAAGCGTGGGCCCAAGCTGTGGGAACACGCTCCGGTTACAGACAACTGCGCCAGCTGTCACAACCCTCATGGCAGCGTCAACGAAGCCATGCTGCTGGCCAAACCGCCTCAGTTGTGTCAGCAGTGCCATGCCTCCGACGGCCATGCAGCCAGAGCCTACTTCCCGGCCAATGAGCAAACCGGCTTGATGCCCAACGCCTATAACGCCGGCAACTCCTGCCTGAACTGCCACACCCAGGTGCATGGTTCCAACCATCCATCCGGCAAACTCTTGCAGCGATAAGGAGCTGAGTATGGTTATCGAGAAACAGACACAGATGAAACTGTCACTGCTGGCGCTCACCATAGCCTGCGTGATGCAGCCTGCCTGGGCCGGTGGCTATTCGCTGCAACAGGTCAATCGCACCGAGCTCAAACAGGACAAGTGGAGTTGCGGCCAGTGCAAGTTGCCACAGGAAAGCCGCGGCACGCTTGAAGCCGGTGTGGCCTACAATGACGGCGACAATGCTGTGTTTGCCAATACTAGTGGCACAGATGCCGATGGCGCCACCGGGCACCTTGGCGGTGATGTCGTCTTTTATGGTGAGCGGGGTTACCGCACCCACATTGAAGCCGACAAACTGGGCTACGACACCGGCAGCGCCAGCCTGAGCATGGGAAGACCCGGCCAATTTGATATCCGTCTTGGTTATCGCGCCTTGGCCAACTTCGGCCCGGACAATGGCATGAGCCCCTATATCAATCAGGACAACAGACTGATGTTGCCGGACAACTGGCAAGCAGCAGCCCTCACTTCGCAAATGCCTGGGCTTTATGACAGCCTGACAAGCCAGCGACTGGAAATGAAGCGGGATCGCTTCACGCTGGATGCCCATTACCTGGGCAGCTTTTATAAGGCGGGGCTCAATTACCGTCACGAGCAACGCGATGGCACCCGCCAAACCAACGGCAACTTTCTTACCAACTCCATGGCATTGGCCACCCGAGTGGATGACAGTACCGACGAGCTTGAAGCCAAACTCTATTTCAAAGGAAAAGGCTGGCTGGCCGGATTCAATTCGACCCTGAGCCAATACAGTAACGACTATCAGGCACTCTATTGGGAAAACGCCTTCTTTCCCACATTCGGGGCCGCCTATAATGGCCAACTCGCCGACAATCCGGATAACAAGGCATTGAGAGTCGGCGCCGATCTGCAGTTATCCGAGGCCGGACATCAAATATTGATGCACACGGCATTCACCCGCATGACTCAGGATCAGGCGCTGTTACCGGCCACCATCAATGGTCCTTCACCTCAGTTGCCCGCAATCGATGGCGACATGCAGGTCGATGTACTGGAACTCAAACTCAAGTATGCCGCTCGCCTCAGCAGAGGCTTGTCTGTTCGCGGTGGTTACGACTATCGCGACCGGGAAAACAAGACACAACTTAAAGACTGGCCGCAGGTGAGCAGTGACAGCTGGCACCAGGGCAGCGCCACGCCCGCGGCCTATGACCACACCCGCCAAAGAGCCGATATCGCCTTCAACTACCGTTTTACCCGCGCCCTGTCTCTTGACGCAGGTTACGAGTATGAGCACCACAGCTATAGCGATCTGGCGCGCGAATCCCTGTTCCAATCCAGCGTGTTTGCCAAGCTGAACCTGCGTGCCAGCCGCGATTGGCAGTTGTGGTTCAAAGGTGAACTCAGTGAGCGCAGTGGCGGCAGTTATCAGACATCCGAGCTGAGCCAAAGCCCCAATAATCCTTGGATGCGTCAGTATTGGCTGGCGGATAGAAAACAAACCCTCTTGCGACTGCAAAACGATTACCGCTTCAGCGATGCCCTGTCGTTCAGCCTGGCGCTGAATCATAAGCAGCAGGACTACGATGAGACGCTTATCGGCCTGGATGAAGTCAGCAGTTGGGGCTACGGCCTCAGTGGCAACTATCAATTCTCAGCCCAGTTTGGCCTCAATGCCTGGCTCAATCAGGACTGGCAGGATACAGATCAAACCGGCTCTGCCTCTTTCGGCCCCAGCGGTTGGTACAGCCGTGCCAGCGACAGCAGCACTGTCGCCGGGTTCGGCATCTACTATAACGAATTGCTGGATAAACAACTGGATCTGGGCTTCGACTGGCAATATTCAAAAGGCGAAAGCGAGACGGATGTCAGCCAGGGGCTCACTCTGGATTACGGCGATTACTATTCACGTCGCCATACCTTCAACGCCTTTGCCAAGTATCACTTCAGCGACAAGATGGCATTGAGGCTGGATTGGTTGTTTGAACACTATCAGGACAGTGACTGGCTCAATCAGGGATTAACCCCGGATAGCATCCCCAACGTACTCAGCTTTGGAGATCTTGGCCAGGACTATAACGCCCACTATCTGGGGCTGACACTGAGTTACTCCCTATAAGAGCAAGAGGCGAAGAGCGATGTCAAAGGAATACACCCCAAAAACTCCCCTGTTTTACCTAGGCGCGCCCCTGCTGACCGCCATGTTGGCTCTCTCAGGTTGCGGTGGTGATGATGGCAACCCGGGCCCCCCCGGCGAACCGGGCGGCGAACCGGCAATGAATATCAGTAAGCTCAATATTGAGGTCAAGGAAACAGCCCTCGAAGAGGGCATTACCCGGGTAGATTACCGGGTCACCAATCAGGATGATGAGCCGGTAGTCGGTATCCCCTCAGGGCGCTTCATTGCCGCGCAGTTGTTGCCGGAAGGCAGCAGTGGGGCCGGCAACAGCAGTGAATGGCAGTATTTCACTTCAGAGACTTGCTCCAGCAGCTGTCCGGGCACCTATGTTGACCATAAAAATGGCAACTACTCCTACAGTTTCAGTGCCCCTTTCGACGGTATGAATGAGATAGCTGAAATCACCGGCGCCACCCACAGAGTGGTGATCAAACTCGGTGGTGATACGCTGGCAGATGGCACCGCATTGCCGGTAACCAATGACCATTACGACTGGCAGCCACCTGCGGGTGCTCCGGCCTACAGCCGCAACATTGTCTCCATCGACACCTGTAACAGCTGTCACAATGACCTGGCGTTTCACGGCGGTAACTATAACCAGGTGGAAACCTGTGTCACCTGCCACAATGCCACTCGGGTTAGCAATCCGGAAAACATCTTCCCGCAAATGATCCATGCCAAGCACCTGGCCGGATTCCCCAAACCCTTGTCTGACTGTCAGACCTGTCATAAAGAGGACGAAACCCTCAGCGAACAACACAACTGGTTCCGGGTGCCAACTATGGAGTCCTGTGGCAGCTGTCATAACGATATCGACTTCGTCAAAGGCGAAGGTCACCCGGCGCAAGCGGATAACAGCAATTGTGTCGCCTGCCACAATCCGGATTGGACCCGTGAAGTCCACGCCAATCAGGAGAACCTGGCGGCCCTTGGGCAATTCAAGGCCGAGGTCACCAACGCCAGTGTCAGCGGCACCAGTTTGAGTTTCTCGCTCAAGCTGAGTAACCCGCAGACAGGTGCAGCCTATAACGACAGCGCCGAAAAACAGGTGTTTGTCAGCGATCTCAGAGTCTATGCCAACTGGGGCACCAGCTTTGATTATGCCACCCGCTCTGCCCGTTCAATTAGGGTACATGAAGTGGCGCCGCTGTCCGGCAGTAATGGTGTCTATCAGTATCAGTTGGATGGACTGACCATTCCCGCCGGCAGTGAAGCCGATGCCGGTACCCTGGCGATTCAGGGTCGCGTCTGTGCCAGCCAAGGCATGCTGGTCGACTGCAGTGACAACGCCGCCAGTGTGCTGGTTATCAAGTCGAGCCACCAGTCATTCAACATGGCCGGGCTCACCACGGCCGGGAGGCGCCAGGTGGTCAGCAATGAAACCTGTGGCAGCTGTCATGGCGATCAGCAATTGAACTTCCACGGTGCTCGCAACGACTTGGCCGGTCAGTGTCAGCTGTGCCACAACCCCAATATGCAAGCCGATGCCACTGCTGCCAATCCATCAGCGAGCAGCGCCGACTTCAAACAGCTGATCCATGCGTTGCACTCGGCACGCTACGAAGGATTCGAGACGCTGCAGTTCCCAGGGAACATAGGCAACTGTGCTCACTGCCACAGCAAAGATGAAAATGGCGTGTTGAGTATGGCGCTGCCGCTCAAATCGGCAGTGCAACCCTTGAGCCTGAATGACGGCAGCTTCACCAGCCCCACGGCGGCAATCTGCAGTAACTGCCACCAGAGCGACAGTGCCCGCAACCATATGACACAACAAGGGGCCGTGTTCCAAGGCGCTGAAGCCGATGCCAAGGCAGGAACGGAAAGCTGCGCCACCTGTCATGGGCAGGGTGGCCTGGCCGATGTCACCAAGGTGCATCCTATCGCTCAGTAACAACAATAAGCCGCCCTTTAAGGGCGGCAATAACAGGAAAGAGCCGGTCTTTAAACACTGGCTCAGTCGTGCAATCAAAGCAATGCAGGGAAATAATGATGAAAAGCTCAAGACTGGTTAAAGGGCATACCCGCCTGGCATTGGCCACTCTGATGTCGCTGACGCTGATGGCATGTGGCAGTGACGGCAAGGATGGCGAAGACGGTAAGGACGGCGTGATCGGAGTGAATATCGATGCCACTCCCACACTCAAGGTCAAGTTTACCGACGCCAAAGTGGAAGCAGGTAAGGTCACGGTCGACTTTATGTTGACCAACGCCAATGGTGTGGCAGTGCTGGGTCTGAACAAAGACTATGACCTCAGATTTGGTATCGCTCAGCTGACACATGTGACCGAAACCATAGGTGAAGGCGAAGAAGCCAGAGAAGCCGACTGGGGATTCCAATGGCAAGCTTATATCAATAGCCTCAAACAACCATCATCGGTTCCCGATGGGGTGGACAACCTCAGTCCATCGCCTCAGTATCAGGCTGGAGTCGAAGCCGCCAGTGCCTGTGAAACCTGCCTGGTCGACAATGGTGACGGCAGTTATAGCTATAGTTATCAGGTCAATATTGCCGAAGTCACAGAGCCACTGGCCATAGCTTATGATGCCGATGCCACTCAAAGGGCCACGCTGGAACTGAAACTGCCTCAAATTACCGCCAATGCCCATTATGATTGGCAACCGTCCAGCGGCAAGACAGAAGGCATTCAGACCCGCAATGTAGTCACCATAGATGCCTGTTACACCTGTCACCAACCGGACAGCCTGGAGCTGCACGGCGGACGGCGGATAGCGCTGGAAAACTGCGCCTCCTGCCATACTGCGACCTCAGGAGATCCTGAGTCGGGTAACAGCGTGGAGTTCACCTATTTGATCCACGCCATTCACCGCGGCGCAGAGCGTCACACCTATGATGCCGACGGCAACGAAGTGCCAGCGCCATACAAGATCGTCGGTTATGGCGGCAGCGTCCACGACTATGGTGTGGTCGGCTTCCCCCGTAAGCCGGCTTCAGACTGTAGCGTCTGTCACCAGGAAGGCAGTGGCGCTCCGGCCAATGCCGACCTATTCAAGGCCGAGAAGAGCAATACTGCCTGTGTCGCCTGTCACACAGAAAAACCTTCATCCCACCACTCCAGCACTGATTGTATGGCTTGCCACAACACTGACAATACCTATCACGGTACCGGCAGCGCAGCCAAACGCCACGGTGATGTGATGCAAGCTTACACTCTGGCGGCAGAGCTGAGCGTCAAGGTGTTGGAGGTCAGCAGCAACGCCGGTAAGATGACCTTTAAAGTGCAGGTGTTGGATAAAGACGGTAACGCCATGGAGCAAAGCTTTATCGATCAGAGCAGCCGTATGATAGTCGGCTGGGATATAGACAAGGACTACCCTGCCTATAACGAAGCCTCCTACAGCCAGCGCCGTATTCGTCTCAGTGAAGGCAGCTTTGACGCCACCAGCAAGAGCTATACTCTGACTCCGGCGTTTGATATGCCGGCAAGCCCGGATGGCAAGAGCTTTGAAATCTGGTCGGCACTGGAAGCCTGCTTCAATAACGGCGGTTATGGTGTTGCCGATATTCAACTGACGGACTGCGCAACCGATGGAGTTCGCTCTGTGGCTATCCAGCAGGAGCCCTACCGCTTTGTCTGGGGTAACAATGGTGTCGACAGCAGTATGGATGCCATGGCCCGCCGCGCCATCATAGATCCGACCAAGTGTCAGAGTTGTCATGGCAAGGAGATCCATCACTATGACAATGGCGTCAACTGCCAGACCTGTCATACACCGGATAAGACACTGCGTAATGACGCCGATTATCCCGGCGGAAAAATCCCTTCAAGCTTCGCCTGGAAGGCACACGAGCGTGAGGGCCACTTCCTCAAGTATGCAGGGCTTAAGTCCGGCACTGTGCTGAAAACCGATTGTGCCACCTGTCATGCCGAGTCTTCCGGCAGCGTCACAGGTATCACTCTGGGGCGGTCACCGGATCGCGTCTGGCGTTATGGTGACATCAGCAATGGCGGCGCGGATATCTGGGTTTCCTCAGATGCCGGCTCCTGTTTGAGCTGCCACCAACAGTACCTGAGTGATGCCGCCAAATCGCATATTCAGGCCAACGGCGGTATTCTGGATGGCATGGATGAAGCCGATGTCCGTAACCGTGCCAAAGAGGCCTGTGCCACCTGTCACACCCCGGCTCAGCTGATGAACGCACACGGCAATTAAACTCAACATTGCTACCAAAGGGAGGCTTTTGCCTCCCTTTTTTATGCAGCAAAATTCGTTAAAAACTCTTTCAAAAAACACGTTTTTTTGATCAGGATTAACTTTTTTTGATCTAGCGGTATACCCCTAAAGAAATAGTCGGATCTTAATCACATAACCCATCTAAAGTGACTGATTAATCCCCACCACTTGGGTAGCCTTGGCCTTGGAAAAATAATTCCACACACTTTCCATGGTTGATGAGATTTATTCTTATTTAACCTCTGGTTAGTGATGATTAAAATCACTTGCAGGGAAATATCATGATGAAACGGTTTAATTTCAATGCCGCGACGAAAGCGATGTTGGGTGCCGGTTTGCTGTCTCTGATGCTGGCCGGTTGTGGCAGCGACGGTTCAGATGGCGAACCAGGTAAGCCAGGTCCTGTCGGCACACCTATAAGCAAAGTCAACACGCTGAAATCCAAGATTAATTCCGCGTCTGTAGACACTAACGGCTTCCTGACAATCAACTTCAGCTTGTCTGATGCCAACGGCGCCGCCGTCTTTGGTCTGAAAAACACTGACATAGGTGCAGTCTCCTTCGGCCGTGTCGGCAGCGAAGATGAGATTGAAGGTCTGACCGATAAAGAAGGCCAAGCGAGAGAAATCTGGCTGAGCTACTTTAACAAAGACAAAGGTGATGGCTTCTACACTGGCTCTTCCTACTTCCAGGGTAAAAACTGTGAAGATTGTCTGACCGACAATCAGGACGGCACCTACACACTGAAACTGAACAAAGCCATAGATACTCTGGGTAAATACGACTACAAGGCCGACATGGTCAACGGTATTTATCTTGGCATCAAGACAGCCAATGCAGCCAACGTTAATCTGGTTAACAACAGTTTCTTCTACTGGCAACCCTCTTCCGATACTACTCAGGCCAAACCCAAGCCGATTATCGCCGATGAAACCTGCCAAAGCTGTCACAGACCCGGTCATGATGGCGCACTGGCTATGCACGGCGGCAAACACGTCACTCTGGAAAGCTGTACCTTCTGTCACACCGACTACAACAGCTACATGAAGGATGACAAGGACGAAAATGGCCAAGTGATCGGCAGCCACAAACTCGATGGCTCCATCAAGGGCATGGCACACGAAGTGCACAGTCATGCCTTCTACAACGGTATTTTCCCGCAATCAGCCAGCAACTGTCAGACCTGCCACCAACCAGATGAAAACCTGGCGATGGCCGATGCCTGGAAAGCCGACAAGGATTCCGCAACCTGTCTGAACTGTCACAACAGCCCATATGCCGTACCTTCCTGGCACTGGGATGCGGAAAATAGCCAGATTAAAGAAGACAAACTGAACTGTGTCTCCTGCCACAATGATCCTGATGGTGCCCGTGGTGCCGAGCGCGCTCACTACAGCAACAACGACAGTGCCCAAGCTGCCAAGACCCGCGTCATTTTCAATAGCATGACCTATGATGAGGCCAGCAAAACAGTCACGGCCAATATGACGGTCAAACACGGCGACACCAATGTAACGCTGGCGCAGATAGACTCCAGCCCATATAAATATGGTGGTGACACCAGCGCCATCGTCTTCAACGGCGTGGTCAAAGACGACTTCCTGGTTAATTACCAAAAAGTTGGCTATCGCTATTTCAGTGCAGGCGCCGACGGCAGCATAGATGTCACCTTCAGCGATGGCGACTTTAAAGTAGCCGAAGTCATGGGTACACCTGAGGTCAAAGTGGCCTTGAGCAGCCAGCTGCATGTCTGCTTCGATGGCAAAGGCGCTGTAGCCGACTGCGAGCCAATCGCAGACGGTGTTATCCCTAACTCCGGCCCTTACGTACCATCTGACACGGTTTACTTCAATCTGGATGGCAGCAAAGTCGACAAGACGCCAAGGGTGCAACATGCCGACATGACAGCTTGTCAGCAGTGTCACACTACTGCCATCAAGCACCGTTTCTCCAACGACATCGACGGTTGTGCCTCCTGCCATAACGGAACCCGCGACAAGAAGGGTGACGGCTCATCCAACCTGGCGTATATAGTGCACTCCAAGCACTACCTGTATGACAGCTCAGACAACGGCTTCTTCAAGAAGACAGACTGTCAGACCTGTCACGGTAAAGACGGCTTCTCACTGAAGAAAATTGCCGCCGATGCCGCTCCGGTTGCCTTCGGCAAGACTGACGATGGCACAGAACAGACTCTGGTATCACCACAGACTGCCGCCTGCGCCAGCTGTCACCAGCCGCCATACGGCCTGAGTGAAACCACTATCAACCACATAGTGACCAATGGTGGTGTGATAGGTACAGGCCACGGTGTAGCTGCAAGTGATTATGACGCCCAGAAAGGCCAAGAAGCCTGTTCTACCTGTCATACAGACTCCCAGCTGTTGGAAGCTCACTCCAACTGGGGCTTCAGCCACTAAAACTTAACCCTAAAGAGAGGCTGCGGCCTCTCTTTTTTTATCTGCCAAATTGTTAAAATCGAATTAAAAAACAGCGTTTTTTTGATCGAGATTAAGTTTTTCCTACCAGCTCAAATACCTCTTTATAAATAGAAAGATCCAAGTCACACATTAACACCAGTTATGCAGCTTTTCGGCCCTGCTTGAGTTAGCCTTTTCAAGGGGAAATCCTATTTCCGGTATCGGGTTAAGGGCCAATTACATAATCAATTTGGTTGACTCAAATCAACCACTCCCTAAACCAGATACTTCCACTATTGCAGGGAACAAGATGATGAACGCACAAAAAACCAGAATCGCACTGCTGCTGGCAGCCAGTGCAGCTACTCTGGCCTTAGGTGGCTGTGGTGGCGATGATGGCAACGATGGTAATCCAGGTAACCCAGGCGGCGAGCCGGCTGGCGAAATCAAAGCACTGCATTTCAGCTTTGAGCAGGCCGTTGTCAAAGACGGTATCCCAACGGTTGAATTTACCGTGACCAACGAAGACGATATGCCGGTAGTTGGCCTGCAGAAGTTCCGCTTCGCCGCCGCTCAGTTGCTGCCGGAAGGCGCAACCGGTGCCGGTAACGCCTCTCAGTGGCAGTATTTCGGCAACGAAGACTGCACTGTAAGCAGCAGCTGCGCAGGTACTTTCGTTGACCACAAAAACGGTAGCTACAGCTACACCTTCAGCAAGACACTCAATGAACTGAGTAAAGATAGCATCAGCTTCAACCCTGAGCTGGCCCAGCGGGTACTGCTGCGCGCTTACAACACACCACTGCCTGACGGCACTCTGATCCCCAACAGCAACGCCTTCGTCGACTTCAGTGCCAACTCAGGTGCTGCCGCATACAGCCGCATGCTGGTGAGTACTGATAGCTGTAATACCTGTCACGGTGACTTGGCCGACGTCAAACATAAAGGTGCCTATCCTGACGTCAACTATTGCGCCACTTGCCACACTCCTGGTCGGGTTGGTGAAGGAAAAGAGTTCAATGCCCTTATTCACGCCAAGCACAAGGACCTGGGGCTGGATGCGCTTAACAGCTGCCAATCCTGTCACAACGACACCAATGTCGAGCTGACGCCCGATTGGGGCAACTGGTCCAAAGTGCCTACTGCGGCAAGTTGCGGTAGCTGCCACAGCAACATAGATTTTGCTGCAGGCCAAGGCCACAGCCAACAAACCGACAACTCCAACTGTATCGCCTGTCACAACAGCAAGTGGACAGAAGAACTGCATACAGGTGTAACCGCTGATAAGCGCGCCGTTATCGCTCAGCGCGGTCTGGCCGCCGAACTGACCGGCAGCGCCGACAACAGTGCCACTCTGACTGTGACCCTGTTGGACAAGGCCGGCAATGCGCTGGATGCCAACAAGGAACTGGCCAAGATCAAGCGTCTGGAAACCATCACCAACGTGGGCCCTAACTTCCCTGTCATGGGCTACAACGTCAGCCCTGGAAGCGGTAAAGCCAAGGTTGCCAAAGATCTGGTTAAAGACGGCCAGCTGCAGGACGCCGTGACTCTGGTTGACGGCAAGCTGCAATTCACCGTTCAGGATCTGCCTTTCGGTGCCGGTGATGCCGATACCGCCTTCAGCTTTATCGGTCTGGAAATGTGCAGCCAAGGCAGCGAGCTCATCGCCTGCGCCGATGGTGTTACCACTACCAGCATGAAAGCTCAACTGGCCTTCGGTACCAAGTCAGGTGATGCACCTAGTCACCGTCATATCGACTCAGTGGACTTCGCTACCTGTCAGGGCTGTCACAGTGACACCTTCGAACTGCACAAAGGCCACCACTCAGGCTTTGTAATGACAGAACAGCTGGGCCGCGAAGTAAACGGCAAGCTCACCGTCGGTGTTGATGGCTGTGTGGCCTGTCATACTCCTGATGGTACATACGCCAGCGGTGCCAACAAAGGCGCATTGGAGATGAAACTGCACAAGACCCACATTGAAAAGGCTCACGGCCTGATCGGTGGCAACTGTTCAGCCTGTCACAACGACCTGAATCTTGACGCCTTCAAGAACAAGGGCGCTCTGGCAACCGCAAAAGAAATGTACACCACGCCTATCACGGCCACTTGTACCTCCTGCCACGTTGTGGGTAGTGACTACATGGTACATACCAAGGAGCAACTGGAAGCCTACGGCGCTGTGGTAGATGGTGATTACACCGCTGCCAACCAGGCTGCGCAGCTGGAAACCTGTTTCTACTGCCACAAGCCAACCGCCGCAGATCACACTCAGGTGAAGATGTAATTTGCCCAGGCCGGGGGAGTCCCCTCCCCCGTCTTTCAAGGGTTTGGACAAATTAAGGATGCCTAATATGAGAATCAGCAAAAATATACCAACACTGCTAAGCGCCCTCCTGGCGACGGCAGTGTTATCTTTTGGTATCACCCAGGTGGCTCACGCCTCCAAGTGGGACGCCAAAATGAGCCCGGAAGAAGTGGAAGCTACCTTGGATCAGAAGTTTGCCGAAGGCAGCTACTCTCCCAAGGGTGCCGACTCCTGTCTGATGTGCCACAAGAAATCAGAGAAAGTCATGGACCTGTTCAAAGGGGTTCACGGCGCCATCGACTCCAGCAAGAGTCCTATGGCCGGACTTCAGTGCGAAGCCTGTCACGGCCCTATGGGCAAACACAACCGTGGCGGTAACGAACCCATGATTACCTTCGGTAAGGGTTCAACCCTGGCGGCCGACAAGCAGAACAGCGTCTGTCTTTCCTGTCACCAGGATGACAAGCGTATGTCCTGGAACGGCGGTCACCATGACAATGCCGATGTCGCCTGTGCTTCTTGCCACAGCGTGCATACCGCCAAAGACCCAGTGCTCTCCAAGAACACTGAGATGGAAGTCTGTACCAGCTGTCACACCAAGCAAAAGGCTGATATGAACAAGCGTTCCAGCCATCCGCTGAAGTGGGCACAGATGGTGTGCAGCGACTGTCACAATCCTCACGGTAGCACCACAGACGCCGATCTGAACAAGGCATCAGTCAATGACACTTGTTACAGTTGCCATGCGGAGAAGCGCGGCCCAAAACTCTGGGAGCATGCACCCGTCACTGAGAATTGTGTCACTTGCCACAACCCACACGGCAGTGTTAACGATGGCATGCTGAAGACCCGTGCGCCGCAACTGTGTCAACAGTGTCACGCCAGCGATGGTCACGCCAGCCGTGCCTATCTGGGTAACACAGGCATGGGTTCTCAGGTCAACGACAACGCCTTTACCGGTGGTCGCAGTTGCCTGAACTGTCACAGCCAGATCCATGGTTCCAACCATCCATCCGGCAAGTTGTTCCAACGCTAAGGAGGCGGGAAGATGAAATTCAAACTTAATTTGATCACCCTGGCTCTGCTGGCTCCTGCCAGCCTGGCGATGGCCGCCGACGGTTATGACCTGGCCAACGCCAATACCGAAAAGGTTAAATTCTCGGCCTGGAGCTGTAAGGGCTGCGTCAGTGAAACCGGTGTATCCGGCACTATTGGCGCCGGAGTTGGCTATAACGACTCTGACGATATCCGTTCTGCCAACGCCTTTGCCGCCGAAGATGACTTTGCCGGCAAGGTGGACGCTGACCTGAGCTATCGCGGTGAAAACGGCTATCGAGCCAGTATCGAAGCCGATAACCTGGGGATGGAAAACGGCCGGGTCGATATCAATGCCGGTAAACTCGGGCAGTACAACATCAACCTGAACTACCGTCAGATCCACACCTATAAAACTGACTCTGCTATGAGTCCTTACCTGGGAGCAGGCAGCGGCAACCTGACACTGCCGGCTAACTGGCAGACAGCCGGTGGCAGCAGCGAAATGCCCATGCTGTATGACAGCCTGAGCCCACTGGAGCTGTCGCTCAAGCGCAAGCGCGCAGGCCTGGGTCTTGAATATCAGGGTGAGGAGCTGTGGAGCACCTATGTCACCTATATGCGCGAAGAAAAAACCGGCCTGAAAACTGCGTCCGGCAGCTTCTTCAACCAGTCAATGATGCTGGCCGAGCCTGTGGATTACACCACAGATACCGTCGAGGCAGGGATCAAACTCAAGGGTGACAACTGGTTTACCGCACTCAACTACAATGGTTCATTCTTCAAGAATGATATCCAGACCTTGAGATTCGACAACGCCTTCAACCCAACCTTTGGTGCCCAAAGGGCGGGCTATATGAGCCTGGATCCGGATAACGAGTCCCACACTGTGACCTTGAGCGGCCAATTTTCCCAGAAAGGCGCCGTGGTCAGCGGCCGTTTGTTTGCCGGACAGATGACCCAGGATGAAGCCTTTATCACCTCGGGTTACGGCTATCAATTGCCGCAGGAATCCCTGGACGGCAAAGTCGATATCCTGGGGATGAACCTCAAGGCGGTCAAACGCGCCACCCGCAATCTGCGGATCAGCGGCAGTTATGATTACTATGACAGGGACAACCAGACCCAGATCCAGGAATGGACCCAGATCAGTATCAATAACGTCAGTGGTCGTGTGGCCTACAACACCCCTTATGACAACACCAGTCACAAGGCCAAGTTGGCCATGGATTACCGGATTGCCAACGGCATGAAGTTGGACGCAGGTTATGACTACCGTCGTGATGAACGCAGCTATCAGGACAGGGAAATCACCGACGAGAACAGCGTTTGGGCCCGTTTCAGTCTCAACAGCTTTGAACACTGGAATATGTGGATCAAGGGCAGCTATGGCAAGCGCGATGGCTCAGAGTACGAAGCATCTGAGTGGACCTCTTCCGAGTCCAACAAGTTGCTGCGCAAATACAATCTGGCCGACCGCAAGCGCACTCAGGTTGAAGCCAGGGTAACTCACAGCCCTACCGACACCCTGACCCTGGATTTCGGTGCCCGCTATGCGCTGGATGACTACAACAACACGGTTATCGGTCTGACTGAATCCAAAGACCTCAGCTATGACGCCAGTATCAGCTATTTGCTGACAGACGATCTCAGCCTGAGCGCCTTCTACAACCATCAGACCATAGACTCAGATCAGGCCGGCAGCAGCAACTTCAGCACTGTCACCTGGACAGGAACCGTGGAAGACAAGGTAGATGTCATAGGGGCCGGTTTGGCCTACGACAACCTGCTGGAGAAGAAACTGCGTCTGGGGCTGGATTACACCTACTCTGACTCGGATTCCAGCACTCAGGTACGCCAAGGCATCACAGGCGACTATGGCGATTACTATGCCAAAGTGCACAACGTCAACCTCTATGCCCAGTATCAGGCTACTGAGAAAATGGCGCTGCGTCTTGACTACAAGATGGAGAAATACGAGGACAACGACGCAGGTAACGATATCGCCCCGGATGGTATCTGGAACCTGGTCAGCTTTGGTGACAACAGCCATGACTACACGGCTCACCTGATCATGTTGAGCGTCAACTACCGTCTGTAATTCTCACTCTTAACGTTCAAAAGCCCGCTTTCGCGGGCTTTTTTATCTCTTCCCGCCTTCACCTCAAACCAACAAGCATTCGGTAAAATTCCTCTTGCCAGCGGCCCTTTTTGCAGCTTACACTGCAAGCGTTACATTTTTGTAACAAATATAACAATTAAGATTATATGACCTGAGGACAATGGCATGAGAATCACTCATACACTACAAGGAATAGCCTTGCTCGCGGCCCTTTCCAGTACCAGCGTGCTGGCCGATGGCATTCGTGCCAGCCTGGAGATGAGCCAGCAGAGCTATAAGGCCAGTGATAACGTGTTGGTCACTGTGACCCTGACCAATGACGCCAACCAGCCGGTAAAACTGCTCAAGTGGTACACAGCCGCTGATGGAGTGGAAGAATCCCTGTTCAAAGTCAATGCCGATGGCCTTGAGCGCCACTATCTGGGCGCCCATTTCAAACGCCCGGCGCCCGGCAAGCAGGACTATATCAAGCTCAAATCCGGTGAGAGTGTGTCCTATCAGGTAGAGTTGTCCTCACTTTACGACATGAGCAGCAGTGGCAACTACGAGATAAGCTATGATGTCAGTTCGTTGCAACTCTTCTCCCCCAACCCGGGCCAACAAAAGAAGCTGGCCCGCTTAGGGATAGAAGGGATACATTCAGATCCGGTCAGCTTCTATGTGGAAGGCCGTGAATTCAAGTCCGGCGTCAACAAGGGTAAACCCGGCAGTGGCGATGGCAACGCGGCGCCTGACGGTATCAGCTTTACCGGCCGTTGCAGCAATTCCCAACAGAGCGATATTCTGGCGGGACTGGACGCCGCCCGTACCATGGCGGCCGACAGCAAGCAATACCTCGCGAGCAACAACAACCCTTCAAGCTCGGTGCGTTATGCCACCTGGTTTGGCAGCTACAACAGCAGCCGCTGGAATAGCGTCAGCAGTAACTTCAGTGCCATAGACTCGGCCTTGAACAATCAGCCACTCACCTTCGATTGCAGCTGTAAGAAGAGTTATTACGCCTACGTTTACCCGACTCAACCCTACAAGATCTACATGTGTAACGCCTTCTGGAGCGCACCGGTATCGGGCACCGACTCCAAGGGCGGCACCATAGTCCATGAAATGAGCCACTTCAATGTGGTGGCGGGAACCGATGACATTGTCTACGGCCAAAGTGGCGCCAAATCGCTGGCCCTGAGTAACCCGGCCCAGGCGATTCAAAACGCCGACAGTCACGAATACTTTGCTGAAAATACTCCCTTTCAAAATTAAGGAAGCTACAGCAGATTAGTTTACCTTTCGTGGGCCGGTTCCCCCGGCCCACCTCCCTGTTACCTTGTGAGCTTGGGCGGACGGAACTGCCCCTTTTTTCCTCATAGTCTCAGAGCCATCCCATAACGGCCATCAAGCACTTGCAAGCCTTTCGCCTTTAAGCCAATGTAAGGCGCAGCCTTTATGATGAGAATCTATTGATGAAGTTGAAATATCCTTGTGCCTTGGTCGCCCTTTTTCCGCTATCGGCCATTGCCGCACAACCCGAGGGTTTAATGGCCGGGGTGTTTACCATACTGGTGCTGGGTGGTTTTACTCTGGTTAACCTGCTACTGCAGCTGGTTTTTTACTTCAACGGCCAATATAGCCGCCCAGGGTTTGTCCGCAGCCATATCTATTGGGCCTTGCCCATTCCGCTCATGACCCTGTTACTTGTCCTCTGGGATCATGCCTCTGTTGCCGATCTCAGTATGAACTTCGGTCTGGTGTTGATAGCCGTGGCACTGGCGTTATTGCCACTGCAACTGAAAAACTCGGCCAAAGTCGCCGGGCCTCAGGCCGGTTGGCGCTTGCTGGCAACCTCTGCCTTATTGTTGCTGCTGGCCAATATCATCTGGCCACTGACTATCCCGGCGATGCTTATCGCCTGGAGTGCTAGCGATTGGCAACAGCGTAAAGAAAACGGCTTTAAGTTCAGCCGGATAGTGTTAATACTGGCGGCGCTGGGGCTGACATTGTATGAAGGCTTTCAGGCCTGGCAACACTTTTTCGGTGCCTGATTTTCGAAGCCTGATTTTCGGAGCCAAGTTTTCGAAGCCTAAGTAGGGTCTGATATCCATCAAAAACCAGGAAATATAATGAAAACTGCCGCTCTGCCCAGTGATTTTCCGCTACTCGATGAGGTGCGAGCCTGCACCCTGTGCCGGGATAAACTGCCATTGCTGCCCAAGCCGATACTGCAGGCCCACCCTGACGCCAGGATTTTAATCGCGGGGCAAGCGCCCGGCAGGATAACCCATGAGCGTGGCCTGCCCTTTGACGATGCCAGCGGCGACCGACTAAGGCAGTGGCTGGGGGTGAGCCGCGAGCAGTTTTATGACCCCAGGCTGTTTGCCGTCATTCCCATGGGATTTTGCTATCCGGGAACGGTTGAAAAACAGGGGCGCAAACAGGGTGATATGCCGCCGCGGCCAGAATGCTCAGCCACCTGGCACCCAAGGCTTTTTGCCGCCCTGCCCAATATCGAGCTGACACTGATCCTCGGCAAATACGCCATGGCCTGGCACCTCAAGGGCAGTCCACTGGCCAAGGCGCCTGTCAGTACCGCCGTGGCAGAAGCTGACTCGCTGTGGCCGACAAAACTGGTGCTGCCTCACCCGAGTCCGCGTAATCGCCTCTGGTTTAAACAGCACCCGGAATTTGAGCAAAACCTGTTACCCAGGCTCAGGCAGAGAGTCGCCGAGTTATTAGCACATTAGGGTCTGTTGACCCTTGAAGATGGTTTTTGCAGCTTTTGTCGTTTTTTATACCAAACAACGACAAATGCTACCCAAAGGGCTCGGCTAGACGCGCTTTACTCTTTGTTGCAAGGTATTTACCTAGGCCCCTAGGCTGCATACCTTGCGTCGCGATTAAAACGCGTCTAGTACGAGCAAAATTCAACCATGAAAGGTCAACAGACCCTAGAGGCTCGCATGTATTTTCTCGACGCCGCGACCGCGCAGCAGATAGTGGATCGCACCATGAATATCATCGACCACAATATCAATGTGATGAACAGTCAAGGGGTGATCCTCGGCTCCGGCGACAAGCAGCGACTCAACAGTGTCCATGAAGGCGCCCTTCTGGCCATAGCCCAAAACCGCACTGTGGTGATAGATGAAGGCAGTCGCCACAGCCTGCACGGCGTCAAACCCGGGATCAACCTGCCGCTGCACTACCACGGCAAGATAATCGGCGTTGTCGGCATTACCGGTAATCCGGCAGAGCTGCTGCACTATGGTGAGCTGTTGAAAATGACCGCCGAAATGATGGTCGAGCAAGCCAACTCCCTCGAGCTGGATCTCTGGC
This sequence comes from Shewanella sp. BJSY2023SW001, assembly GCF_047314685.1. Classification (NCBI taxonomy): domain Bacteria; kingdom Pseudomonadati; phylum Pseudomonadota; class Gammaproteobacteria; order Alteromonadales; family Shewanellaceae; genus Shewanella; species Shewanella sp. BJSY2023SW001. Next base: position 73,924 of record NZ_JBKORF010000082.1, on the reverse strand, counting down.
ATAAACGCCAGCGGGAAGAGTTTATTCTGCAACTGCTGAAACGTGACAGTTATAGCGAAAGCGATTTTTGTGCCTGGGCCGCCCAGCTGCAGATAGATCTGCAAAAACCCAGAGTTGCCGCCGTGATAGAACTCGCCAAAGGCGAAAGCAAGGCCACTGATCTCAAGGAAATCCAGCGTTTACTCGAGTATCCGCAAAGGGACAACCTGGTGGCCATGACCGCCATGGATCAGTTGGTGATCCTCAAACCCGCCTTTCTCGATGGTCGTAGCTGGGATCCGGCGCTTGAGGATCTGCGAATCGAGAAACTGCTTGCCCGTTTGCCGGCCGACACCCAAGGCCGACTCAAAATCGCGCTGGGGCATTTTTTTCCCGGTGAAGGCGGTATTCGGCGTTCATATCAAACTGCGCTGGAAACCCTGAAATTAGGGAAAAAGCGCGCGCCGGAAAAGACCAAGTACCTCTATCAGGATCACGCGCTGGCAGTATTGTTGTCCGGGCTGGTTAATAGCTGGCGCGGTCAGGAGCTGGCAGCGCCCTTTCGCAAACTGCAGCAGCATGACAAAAAGGGGCTGTTGCTGCGTACACTGAGCGCCTATCTGCAACACTTCGGTGACCAGCAACAATGTGCCAAGGCATTGTTTATTCACCGTAATACCCTGAGGTATCGTCTGGAACGTATCAGTGAGATCACCGGCATAGAGCTGCAAAGCCTGGATGGATTACTGCAACTCTACCTGGGAGAGGTCCTCAGTCGCCTGGAACACAAATAATTGTGCATACGCACAAAAAACTAACCACTTTCAGGGGGGAATTCCGTATTTTCCCCTAAAGCCATCACGGCGCGGCAACTGGGATAATAATCGCCAGCCCGCCTTCGCGCCGGCGCCCCAACCCCTACATAAATAACGACCCAATAAGGGACACTTATGAGCCTGGTACTAGTACTATTGGCGGTGATCATCTTTATTGTCATCGCCACCTCAACATTTAAACTACACCCCTTTTTGACGCTGCTGCTGGCGTCATTTATCGCCGCCTTCGGATTCGGCCTGCCCGCCGGGGAAATCGCCAAAACCATCAGTGGTGGTTTTGGAGGTATTCTTGGTTATATAGGACTGGTGATAGTCCTGGGAACTATCATAGGCACAGTGCTGGAAAAGAGCGGCGCGGCCATCACCATGGCCGATGTGGTCATTAAGGTGCTCGGGCAGCGCTTCCCGACTCTGACCATGTCCATCATAGGTTATATCGTTTCCATCCCAGTGTTTTGTGACTCAGGCTTTGTGATCCTCAACAGCCTGAAACAGTCTCTGGCCAATAGAATGCAGGTTTCCAGCGTTGCCATGAGCGTCGCCCTGGCCACCGGCCTCTATGCTACCCACACCTTTGTGCCGCCTACTCCCGGCCCGATTGCCGCCGCCGGTAACCTGCAACTGGAAGCCAGCCTGGGGCTGGTGATTGCAGTAGGCATTCTGGTTTCTGCCGTTGCCGCCTTCGCAGGTTTGCTCTGGGCCAACCGCTTTATGAACACTGAGCCGGATGGCGAAGGCGCCGAAGAGCTCAAGGCTTCTGCCGAAGAATTTGAAACACTCAAGGCTGCTTATGGCAAGCTGCCAAGCCCCTTGGCGGCGTTCTCACCTATTTTTGTTCCTATTTTGCTGATCTGCCTTGGTTCTATCGCCGCCTTCCCTTCCAAGCCCATGGGTGAAGGCATGCTGTTCAGCCTGTTCCATTTCCTCGGCCAACCACTCAATGCCTTGATGATAGGCTTGGGGCTGTCACTCTTGCTGCTCAAGGGCGACAACAAGGTCAAAGAGTTTTCCGAGCGTATCTCACAGGGCCTGGCCGTTGCCGCCCCCATACTGCTGATTACCGGTGCCGGCGGCGCTTTTGGCGCTGTAATCAAAGCCACGCCTATCGGTGACTTTATCGGTACTTCACTGTCGGCTCTGGGTATAGGTATCTTTATGCCCTTCCTGGTGGCGGCGGCACTGAAGTCGGCTCAAGGCTCCTCCACAGTGGCGCTGGTAGCCACTTCGGCTCTGGTGGCTCCCATGTTGGGTGATATCGGCCTTGGCAGCGAAATGGGCCGGGTGCTGACCGTCATGGCCATAGGCGCCGGAGCCATGACAGTGTCCCACGCCAACGACAGCTTCTTCTGGGTAGTCACTCAGTTTAGCCGTATGAGCGTAGCCCAGGCCTACCGGGCTCAGACTATGGCGACCCTAATTCAGGGGATCACCGCCATCATCTTCGTCTGGCTGCTTAGCCTGGTTCTGCTCTAAACTCTTCCCTTGCTGCTGCCGGTTTCACCGGCAGCCCGTTGTACAGGAAATCAGATGAAAATAGTGATAGCACCGGATTCCTTCAAGGAAAGCCTGAGCGCCCTCGAAGTAGCCAATGAAATTGAAGCAGGCTTTAAACTCAGGCTGCCGGATGCCGAGTACCTCAAAGTGCCGGTGGCCGACGGCGGCGAAGGCACAGTGCAATCTATGGTCGATGCGACCAACGGTCACCTGGTCGAGCTTGAAGTCTGTGGCCCACTCGGACAAGCTGTGAAGGCCCATTACGGTATTCTGGGTACAGAAGGCACTCATGGCGCCAGAACTGCAGTTATCGAAATGGCGGCCGCCTCCGGGCTGCATCATGTCAGCCCGGCGCTTCGCAATCCAAGGCTGACCACAAGTTACGGCACCGGCGAGCTGATTATCGATGCCATAGAGCGTGGCATTCGCCACTTCATCATCGGCCTTGGCGGCAGTGCCACCAATGATGGCGGCGCCGGTATGGCCAAGGCGCTGGGCGCTAAACTATTGGATAGTGCCGGGCTGGAGATAGGCCCGGGGGGGGCGGCACTCGCGGCCTTGGCAACACTTGACTGCAGCCAACTGCATCCGGCGCTCACTGACTGCCATTTTGAAGTGGCCTGTGATGTGGACAACCCTTTATGTGGCGAGCGCGGCGCTTCGGCGGTATTCGGGCCGCAAAAGGGAGCCACTGAGGAAATGGTCGCCGAGCTTGACGCTGCCCTTGGCCACTTTGCCGATATTCTGGTTCAGAGCGGCTTTGAAGATAAGCGCCTGCAAAGTGGTGCCGGCGCCGCCGGTGGCATGGGACTTGGGGTGATGGCATTTCTGGACGCAGAGCTGCGCCCCGGTATCGACATAGTCATGCAGGCTGTCAGACTTGATGCCAAACTTGAAGGCGCCGCACTGGTTATCACCGGCGAGGGACGCATTGATGGACAAACCATCTATGGCAAGACACCCATGGGAGTTTTGCGCCTGGCAAAGGCGCGCAACATTCCCGTGATTGGTATTGCCGGCTGTCTGGGCGCGGGTTCAGAGCTGGTGCTGGAGCAGGGAATGAGCGCCATTTTTGATATCATTCCCTCGGCCTGCAACTTGCCCAAGGCGCTGGCCGAAGCCAGAGCCAATCTGCAGCGCACCTCAAGCAATATCGCCGCTCTGCTGGCTCTGCAACTGAATAACGCCAATTGATTTTTCGCGGGTCAACCTCCTTGGCCCGCTGCTTTTTCGCTTCAGTTTCAACTTGTCTGACCGCAATCCTTGCAGTAAAGTGAGCTGCCATTTCAAGACCTGTGCAGACACAGGCAGATACAGTGTGAGACCAAAGCCCAATGACCGCCAGCAAACAACGCCAGGCCACCGCCTCAGAAAACTCTCTGATGCGTATCTTTACCGTGCCCGAAGCACCGGAATCGACCCTGAGCCGCATAGAGCAGGCATTGTCTGAAGATCTCGCCGGTTTCCTGACCCAAAATATTGCCGCGCTGGAAAAGCCCCTGAGTGAAATCGAAAAGGATTTCCAGGCCTTTGAAATCCCGCGTCAACCCAGATTTGTTTCTGACTACACTGAAGAGATGATGCAGAATTTGGTGGCGCATTCAGTACACACCGCCGCCCCCAGCTTTATCGGCCATATGACATCGGCGCTGCCCTACTTCGTGTTGCCCTTGTCGAAAATGATGGTGGGCCTGAATCAGAATCTGGTCAAAATCGAAACCTCCAAGGCCTTCACTCCCCTGGAGCGGCAGGTGCTGGGGATGATGCATCACCTCATTTATGGCCAAACCACCGACTTCTACCACCAGTGGATGCACAGCGCCAATCATGCTCTGGGAGCTTTCTGCTCCGGCGGCACTGTGGCCAATATCACCGCCCTGTGGATTGCCCGTAACCAACTGCTCAAGGCTGACGGTGAATTTCGCGGTATCAATCGCGAAGGCTTGGGCGCGGCGCTCTGCCACTACGGTTGGAAGAGCCTGGCGATACTGGTGTCCGAGCGCGGCCATTACTCCCTGGGCAAAGCTGCCGATCTGTTGGGCATTGGCCGGGATAACATAGTTTCAATCGCGACCGATGCCAACAATAAGGTCGATGTCAACGCCATGCGCGAGGCGGCCACCAAGCTGGCCCAACAGGGCATCCGAGTCATGGCGATAGTCGGCGTCGCCGGCACCACAGAAACCGGTAATATAGACCCTCTGCCTGAGCTGGCCGAGTTGGCAACCGAGCTCAATTGCCACTTTCATGTTGATGCCGCCTGGGGCGGAGCCAGCTTGTTATCCAGCAAATATCGCCATCTGCTCAAAGGGATAGAACTGGCAGACTCAGTGACCATAGATGCCCATAAACAGATGTATGTTCCTATGGGTGCCGGTATGGTGCTGTTCAAACAGCCTGAACTGGCGCGGGCGATAGTGCATCATGCCGAATATATTTTGCGTAAAGGTTCCAAGGATTTGGGCAGCCAGACTCTGGAAGGTTCCCGTCCCGGAATGGCCATGCTGGTGCATGCCTGCATGCAGATAATCGGCAAGGAAGGCTATGAAATACTGATCAATAATTCGCTGGAAAAGGCCCGTTTCTTTGCCGGCTTGATTGAGCAACACAGCGAATTTGAACTGGTGAGTGCGCCCGAGTTGTGTCTGCTCACCTACCGTTGGTGCCCCTCTTGGGCACAAACCGCTCTGAACCGGCAATTGGCCCAGGGTAATCTTGAAAAGGTCAAAGAGATCAATGGCATTCTTGATGACCTGACTCGTGCCATTCAGAAGAAACAACGTGAACAAGGCAAATCTTTTGTGTCCCGCACCCGGATCCAACCCGCCCGTTATCACAGAGAAACCGTGACTGTATTCCGGGTGGTGCTGGCCAACCCGCTGACCACAGACACCATACTGGCAGATGTATTAAACGAACAAACTGAGCTGGCAGCTTCTGAAACCGGGCTACTTCAAGTACTAAAACAAGCTTGCAACTGAACATTTATTGAGGGCGGTGCCGAGTCACGCCCTGCATGCCGTTTTCCCGCCCCCGTACACTTTTGAGCAGCCCCACTATCATATCGGTGGCATTCAAGGGCGCATCTACGGAAAGTCCTTGATCTCTATCTTGCCACTCTGGGTTGACTTGAAAACTGCCGCTTAAATGAACACAGGCAATAAACTCTTTACTCTTCTAAAAATAAACATGTTTACTGCAAGTGCACTCATCTAAGGAAGGTGCGAACAAGTCCCATGTGTGCTATGCGTCGGCTTACGGGCCTGGATGCAAGGCGTGGTTCGCAGCAAATGGCCCTAGTCCTTTGCAAGAAGTTCAACATAGCAGACAGGTCTGTAAGCCACACCTGGATTGCCCACTGCTTATATTTCACCTTCTCATACCACGGGCTTTCTCAGGCTCCACTCAATCAACTTGGCTCTGATCAACCGTTGCGAAAACTGCTGCGGATCAAGCACCCAATTGGTGGCAATTTCCCGAACGTTCGCGTCATCCGGATAACATCCCCCTGTAGACAAGCCATTAATATAACAATGTTTAGCGGCTTGTACCTCTGCCTCCGTGGGTTCACCCGCCGAGATGTAGCTTTGGTCATATTCATAAAGCCCGTCATGATACACGGCATATTTTCTTGTTACCTGACCGTCTTCCGCCATAAACCAAAAATTGTATATACCTCCCTGATGGTCACCGAAGCCATAAGTTTTTCCAAATCTCTGGCTTAACCTAGCGGCGAACTCTGAAAGGTTGCGTAGGCATTCATCCAGCATTTCCATACTGTCCCTGAGGCCATACTGGCGAAACGGCAAGCCCCAACCACCAAGGTAGATAAGCCCATCAAGATCCGCGACAACCAGATGTGAAGTTTTCCAGATAAGCTTCAGATCGCCTGCAGAACCAAAATCGCTGATGGACCTGATATCCGCCTCTCCCTTTAGCTGGTCAACGATTCCATCCAGATCTGTGCTTTCTACGACCAACCAAATCATATTGCGATACATCGAAACACTCATTTTTATTCCCTTAAATATCTGAAGGTTTGAAAATTCAGTAGTCCACGGACTTTAGTGACTCAACAATGGGCCGGAACAGTAACAAAACCAAGAGACAAAACAAAGGGACAAAACAAAGAGATTAAAACCGAGATATTAAAATTGATCCCCCCATAACTCTTGGTAGATTGCAGGCCGGAGTGCCACGATGAATTCAAAAAAAGTGCCTGATTTTTCCATCAGGCACTTGGGTCGCTTATCAGAGAGTTATCTGTTCCCTTAATGAATAACCACGGGAATACTGGGCAGGATGGTAGAGACTCCATTAGGGGTGGTGATTTCAATCAGCAGACTTCCGGCATCGGCTTGGTCGGCACCTTTCACCATCACACTATACTCCAATGCGCTATTTTGATTGGTTGAGAGTACAGTAAAGTTACCCTTACTCGCCAAACTACCTGCTGAGGTGCTGAAAGTGATACTCGTCCCGGATGGCAAGGGTTGATTATGAAGATCCCCGACAATGATTGATACCGCGCCAACGGATTTACCTATGATATCCAAGGTCTGGTTGTCATTGAGGCCGTCACAAACATCCACTTGGTTCTTATCATCAGTACAGCTATCCGTAATTTCAGGAGTTGAAGCAACCGGGTCACTACCCGACATCACCAATACAATAGAAGCCCTGACATTGAGCGACTTGTCGGTTGCTGAGCACCCTTCGTGAGGATTATTACTGTCATCAAGCCGGCAAAGACTACCGTTATAGACGCCATCCGCCCCATCAAAGCTACCGCTATTATTAAAGTCCACAAAAGTCTCTAACTCTCCACCGGTTAGCGCTCTGTCATACATATCATCTTCATTATGGTCGACGAAGGCTTCCGATAAATCAAAGGGACGGCCGGAAACATCTGGTTTACTCTTGAAGTCGTTCCATTCATCAAGGTCGAATCGTCCATTACCATTGAGATCCGGGAACGACTCTTCTCCAATTGCCGTGGCCAAAATAGTTACCCGTCCGCCATAGGGTTGACCAAGGTTATCCAGGGAGGGTTGTTCTCCCCCCCCAAGGGTGTTGCCTGTAGGGCGAGGGTTTTGGCTGGTCCAGGTCACGGTACAAGCACCGGCTGCTGTTGTGCATGAAGACTCAATGACGCCACCTTCTGTGGTAAAGCTAACTGCAGTGCCATCCGGAACCGGGTTGTTGAAAGCATCTGCCAACCTGGCAGTCACTTTGACTTCAACGCCATCATAATTCCAACCTTCCGGGTTATAGTTATCAGCAGAAAGAGAGAAGGAATCCTGATCCGGAAGGCCGGTCGAAATCACCAATTGGCTGGACTGGGACGAAATCAATGGCAAACTGCCATCCACTTCAGCGGTTACCCTGACTGAAGTCGATACGGTTCCTGAATTAATCACAGTTTGGGCTATCCCTTGTGCATTAGTCGTCGCGAAAACAGGATCTATCTCTATACCACCGACGTCTGTATTGAGGGAAAAATTAACTCTTTGATTACTTACAGGATTGTTGTTCTTATCCAGCACTTTAAATCTAACAGTTGACGATTCCGCACCACCCGTGCCTTTTAAGCGGATAGTTTGCGGAGTCGCATCCATGAAAAAGATACTGCCCACACTCGCCGGTAACACATTGACCACAGCTTTGGCCGTCAGTGATTTGCCTCCGACATTAGCACTGATATTGATAGTATCATCACCGACACAGCCTTTGGCGAGATAAGTGCTGGTAGCGACACCATTAACTGCAATAACAGGTGAACTGATTTCCGCTTCCAAAGGCGTTTTACCGGCACAGACTGAAGTAAACATAACTTCGGCAGGCTCGACAAAAGGATTACCGTTATCATCCTGCAATGTCACGCTGACACTCGCTGTACCACCAGCAGAGACAACGGCTGGTGCCACAGCTGCCACCCCATCCTGAAATGGCGAGCCGCTGCCCATAAACACATTGGTTGCACCGACTTTAAATACCAGGGATGTCTCTTCACCGGACAGTAAAGTCGCGGTTGCAATCCCGGCTCCAGGCTGAGTACCGGCCAAGATCTGAACATAGGCCTTACCATTATCTGTGGCCGCCGTATCTATGGGGATTTCCCCCCTGTCACTGGTAAACTTGACAATGGTCTGTTTGGAAATCCCGGTGACATTGGCCACCAAATAGCCCGGCGTTAATGAGGTGATCGCTTCCAAAGGGATTGTACTGTCAGGATTAGCAACAAGCACCAAGGATATCTGAGCTCCCCCGGTATCGACGCCACCATCACCTTTGGTATTGAATGAGACTTGAGCTTCAGCACCATCGCCACTGCCAGGAGTATACCGGGCTGTTACAGTCCCCGAACCCAACTTATCGCCGGGCAAGAGATCTATTCGCACCACACCTTGTGCATCCGAAACCCCACTGTCGGAAGCCAATACACCTTGACCTTCAACGGAGAAGACAATTCTTCCGCCCTGGAATGGCACAGCGTTTTTGCTCAACGTAGCAACCAGTTTCCCCGGTACGGCATTGGAGACTTCCGATAAAGGATCACCATTGGCATCGGTTAACTTGAGACTGATGGTATAAGTATCTGTAGGCAGAGTCGGCGTTGTGCCATCTCCACCGTCGGAAATACTGCCACCCCCACCACAGGCAAATAAAAGAAAACTACATATTAGAGTGAAGCAAAACTTAAACGCTGACTTCATTGTCAGACTCCCCATTACTCAATAATCACAAATTACATTCATCTGTATTACTTATAGAGCAACATTGTATAATTTTCAGTAAACATTTCCACAACATGTGAGCATAGCTGGCAATTATCAATATCAATATTTAACCTGCATGCCATTTCCTCAAGAGAGCTTTCTTGCTAGGCTTTAGTGCGCCAAATTACAAAAGTACAAGAATTAAACAGGAAAATTTATGGCATTCACTCCAACCAAGAAAATGGGCCTGACAGGTAAGATCCTTATTGGCATGGCAGCCGGTATCATTGTCGGTCTTCTTCTGAGAGCTTTTTTCCCCGCTGGTGAGCTGGATTCACCTCAAGTCCAGCAAGATCCCTATTTCATCTTTGTGCGGGATTACATCACCGAAGGCTTTCTTAATGTCGTCGGTACTATCTTCATTTCCAGCTTGAAAATGCTGGTAGTGCCCTTGGTCTTTATTTCTCTGGTTTGCGGTACCAGCTCACTCAGTGATCCCTCAAAACTGGGGCGTTTGGGTGGCAAAACCATCGCTTTCTACCTTTTTACCACCGCTATAGCTCTAACACTGTCAATTATGGCGGCAGTGATGATCCATCCCGGCCACAGCAGCATGTCTACCGCAGGCAACAGTTTTGAAGCCAAAGATGCTCCCAGCCTGGCGGAAGTATTGATTAACATAGTACCCACCAACCCGATGCAGGCGATGAGCGAAGGCAATATGCTGCAGATCATTATCTTTGCGGTGATCTTTGGTTTTGCCATCTCTCATGTGGGCGACAAAGGCAAGCGGGTTGCGGCGCTGTTTGAAGACCTCAATGAAGTCATCATGAAAGTGGTGACCCTAATCATGCATCTAGCGCCTTACGGGGTATTTGCCCTTATGGGTAAACTGGCACTGACACTCGGCGTAGAAACTTTCGGTAGTGTGGTCGCTTACTTCTTTGTGGTACTGGGTGTACTGCTGGTCCATGCTTTTGTCACTTATCCTATTCTGCTCAATCTACTGTCAGGACTGAATCCGTTCACCTTTATCCGTAAGATGCGCGACGTGCAGCTGTTTGCCTTCAGTACTGCCAGTTCCAACGCCACTCTGCCGGTCACTATCGAGACGGCCGAGCATCGCCTGGGCGTCGATAACAAGATAGCCTCGTTCACCTTACCCTTGGGCGCTACCATCAATATGGATGGCACAGCCATCATGCAGGGAGTGGCAACGGTATTTATCGCTCAGGTTTACGGTATCGACCTAACGATTACCGACTATATTACCGTGGTTGTCACGGCCACCCTGGCCTCTATCGGCACAGCCGGGGTACCGGGAGTGGGTCTGGTGATGCTGGCCATGGTGCTCAATCAAGTAGGCTTGCCGGTAGATGGTATAGCACTGATTATCGGGGTCGATAGATTGCTGGATATGGTCCGCACCGCGGTGAACGTCACAGGTGATACTGTCGCAACCGTGGTGATCGCCAAGTCGGAAAATGAGTTCAATGAAGAAACCTTCAACGACCCAAAAGCCGGTAAAACCAATGTCAGCTTCCATAAGGAACACCATACTCCCATGTAAGGAGTAAGCTGAATTCGCTGAAAGCAAAATTCAAAGAGGGCGTCCATTCGGACGCCCTCTTCTATATTAACGGATTTGATTTAACCCATCGAGATAAGCGGAGCCAAACTTAACGCTCCCAGTAGGCTTCTTCCAGGCTATCTTCCCGCTCGGGTAACCCCCTTGATAGGCGCGGACTATGCTGAGCCAACACTTCATAAGCGACCCGGTTGGCATACTTACAGATCTGTGAAAATGAGGAATAACACAAGCCATCGCGCTTATGCTTACTGGAGCCCGGTACATTGGTCTTGTGGAAAGTATTGGCTGCCAAGTCATGCAGGAGTGCAGACAGAGCACCATCACCGGCGCCGTTGGTATTGTGAATTTTCTCCGGCCCGCCCATGTAAGGCGAAATATGGGCATATACCTTGATGGGTTTATCACAATCATTTTTCAATTTCGGACGGGAGAACTCATAACGATTGAATTCAGGAATAGCGCCGGGCAGCAGAGTATGGGCCGTCTCGCGTTTCTCGGCGTCATCGGTATAACCTGCGGTGTAAAGTCCCGAAGCACCCGCAGTCGTCAACACCATGTCACACCATTCAAGTGCCGCTTCACTGGCCAGTAAAGGATCGGCAAATCCGGTCAACGCCTCACCTTCATCTTCATTCATTGCCAGCACAGTCACATGTTGGCGAATAAAATCCTGCCACCATTTGGGATCTTCGGCAATCAGGAAACGGGTTCCCAAGGTCAGTACCACAGGTACTTCGGCTTCCTGGGCGTAGCGAATGGCTGTCAGCGCCGCTTCACCTATCTGATCGCCATCACTGGCCCGCATCAGATAAGCGGTCAACACCAAAGCAGAACTGCCCTGGATCACTTCTTTATCGATAAACTCCGGGCTTAACTTGTCCATTGAGCCCTTGCTGATGGCAAAAGTACGCTCACCGTCATCGGAGATCAGGGTAAAGCAGCGACCTATCGGACCTTCAACCGGCTGTAAGTAGTTAAGATCCACCTTGGACGAAGTGTTGCACAAATAGCGGTAGGCATAACTACCTACTTCAATATGCTTGCTCATCACACCAAAGAGCACAGATCTGTCATCGGCCAGAATTGAGTAGTTGTGAATGGTATTACCGATAGTGCCGCCGGCAAACTCATCGCTGACCAACTCACGGCTTTTGAGCTCATGATACAGCTGGTGGGCACTGGCATCATCAATCAGAGTCGAGTTGCCTTTGGGTAAGTTGTAACGCTGCAGCAGTTCATCTTCGACCTTGGCTTCGATATCCACCAAAGTTTGATCTATACCTGAAATCCAGGTACTGAAAGGTTGTGGCTGCTGAGTCAACTGCGCCAGCAAAGGATCACGGGTTTTGACCGGAAAATAGTGTTTGGATTTACGCTGACCGGGAAATTTCATATTGGGCTCTCATTTTCATCGTCCCTGAGTAGTGTACCGTTTGGGTACACTTTCCTGATAATGATCTTAAGTCAGGCTGACGGAGCTGCCAGCGACCACTTTAAATGGCGGCAGATTCTATCACAAATCCACCGCCACACCAGTGTACGCTAACGGGCTTGATACCAATTTTCAGTGTGAAACTTCACCAACTCGGCCAAAAAACACATATGAGCCGATTGCGCATTGAGACAAGGGATAAATTGATATTGTTTCCCACCGGCTTCAAGAAAGCTTTCGCGGCCTCCTTGAGCTATCTCTTCCAGTGTTTCCAGGCAGTCGGCGGCAAAGGCGGGACTCATAATATCGACCGAATGAACCCCCTGTCCCGGCAAAGATTCGAGCAGCTCATCGGTATAGGGCGTTAGCCAAGGCTCCTTGCCAAAACGGGATTGGAAGCACAGCTGCCATTCACCTTCCCCCAGGCCAAGCTCGGTGGCCAACAACTTAGCCGTGGTTTCACATTGACTACGATAAGGATCCCCCTCCTTAATGTAACGCTCGGGCACCCCATGAAACGACATCAGCAGCCTTTGTCCCCGCCCTTCTCGCTGCCAATGGGTACGAACACTATCGGCCAGGGCCTGAATATAACCTGGCTTGTCGTGGTAATCGCGCACAAACCTCAGTTCAGGCAGATTACGCTCCATTTTCAACGCCGCGGCAACACCATCAAACACACTGGCCACAGTGGAGCAGGAATATTGAGGATAAAGAGGCAACACCAAAACCTTATCAACACCGGCATCTTTCAATGCCGTTAGGCCATCACTCAAAGATGGGCAGCCATAGCTCATCCCCAGCTCAACAGGAATATGACAGCCAACTTGCTCCCGAAGCAAATCTGCCAGAGCTTGTCTCTGCTGTTTACTGACCACCATTAAAGGTGATCCTTCCGCCTGCCAAATAGATTGATACAACTTGGCGACTTTCGCCGGACGGGTATTGAGAATAATACCTTGTAACAGGGGTTGCCACAGCCAAGGGGACAGATCCACCACACGTTGATCGCTGAGGAACTGTTTCAAAAAAGTACGTACTGCCGCTTTGGTTGGCGCAGCGGGAGTACCCAAGTTAACCAAAAGCACACCGAATGGAGGACGGGTATCCTGCACTGTATTATTCCTGTTCCGAGAGAGATGGCGCCAAGTTAACACCGCTAAAACCATAAAAAAAGCCCGCAATTGCGGGCTTTTTTCGATTATGAGAACCGGTTCTGATAATTAATCAGCCCAGCGCCTTCACAATGGCTTCGCTGACGGAAGCAACGCTTTGGGTACCGTCGAATTTACTGTACTTGGTATCACCCTTGGCCGCCATGGCACCATAGTAATCCACCAGCGGCATGGTCTGTTCGTGATAGATGCCCAGGCGCTTGCGTACTGTGCTCTCTTCATCATCCGGGCGGATAACCAGTTCTTCACCTGTTACATCATCCTTGCCGTCTTCTTTTGGCGGATTGAAGACCACATGGTAAACCCGGCCAGAACCAGGATGCACCCGGCGACCGCTCATACGTTTAACGATTTCTTCGTCCGGTACATCAATCTCAATCACATGATCAACATGGATACCGTTAGCCACCATGGCATCAGCTTGTGGAATAGTGCGTGGGAAACCATCCAGCAGGAATCCCTTGGCGCAGTCGTCCTGAGTAATGCGCTCTTTAACCAGACCTATGATCAGCTCATCTGAAACCAATTGTCCGGCGTCCATCACCTTCTTGGCTTCCAGTCCCAAAGGCGTACCGGCCTTTACGGCTGCACGCAGCATATCGCCGGTTGAGATCTGTGGAATGCCATACTTTTCCATGATGAACTGAGCCTGGGTACCTTTACCGGCACCAGGGGCGCCCAATAGGATAATGCGCATATCAAGAGTCCTCTTTTCGCATTGATATTCTTGTTAGGGCGGCGATCTTCGCACATCTGGCCGCCCATGAGAAGGCCTTTGGCTTCGACTTTAGCCACAGAAACGCCAAAAAAACCTGACAGCTCTGACCTGTTAAAAGCGGTCAAAACCGCTCAGGCAGAGGCTTGGCCTGCCAAGCTTAACTCTATCAGTAGAGTAAACTATAAAGCTTGCGACGATAGCTGCTCGCCAGTGTATTCCCCTGACCAAGGGCTGAAAGTATCGTCAGAAACTGCTGTTTCAATTCACCATTACCGGCGTTGAGATCTTGCTGCAGTTGAGCAAAAAGCAACTCAAGGGCCTCTTCATCCCTGTGCGCCTGATGCAATGCCGTTGCCAGCTTGCCAAGTAAACCCAGGTCTCCCGGAGCTGCTTCGAGCGCTTGTTGTAAAGAACGGATTTCCGGCGTATCAGCCGCCTCTTCCGCCAACTTGAGTTTGGCCTGCAAACTGGCGTAATAAGCATCCTGATCTTCAAGCTTGATGCCGGCAAGCAGGCTTTTGGCAGCGGCAATATCACCGCTTAACAGGCATGCATCAGCATAAGGCAAAGCCACCTCGGCGCCATTGTGCTCGCCATAGGCCTCCTTCAGCAACACCAGGGCTGCGGCGGCATCGCCTCCGGCGAGTAATTCTCTGGCGTCAGCAAGTTTCAGCTCCCAGGCGGCAGGCAGATGTTTATCCAGCATGGCCTGAATTTGCGACTCGTCCTGCACCCCGGCAAAGCCATCAACCGGCTGGCCCTGACTGAGCAACAAAGTGGTCGGCAAGCTCTGGATCTGGAAATAGGAGGCGATTTCCATTTCAGTTTCGCAGTTGACGGCCGCCAGCAGCAGTTGCCCCTGATAACGGTTTGCCAATGTTTCCATGGTGCCGAGTAGCCCCAGACTCTCCGGGCTTTGCTGCGCCCAGAAGACCAACGCGACCAACTGTTGTTTCGAGGCTTCCACCACCTGTTGAATGTTGTCGCGGGTCAGTTCGATACGTGTTTCCATAGCAATCCTTGTTGGATGGTCGGGCTATACCCGAGTAAAAAAGGGCCATAAAGGCCCTTTTTTGATTGGCTTACTTAAGGTTGGCAAGCAACATCTGGTTCATCAAGCGGATAAACTCAGATGGGTCAGCCAGGCTGCCCTTTTCTGACAGCATTGCCTGTTGCAACAACAGGTTACTCCAGTCAGTAAAGCGGCTTTCATCTGTCTCGTCATTGAGTCTGGCCACCAGCGGGTGCGTCGGGTTCAGCTCAAATGTTGGTTTGACTTCCGGCACCTGTTGGCCGGCGGCCTGCATCAGCTTGATCATCTGGCTCGACATCTCGCCTTCACCGGCCACCACACAGGCTGGAGTGTCGGTCAAACGCGTGGTCACCCGTACATCCTTGACCTTATCACCCAGCGCCTCTTTGATACGCTTGAGCAAAGACTCGGATTCGGCCGCCAGTTTTTCCTGTTCGGCCTTTTCATTCTCATCTTCCAGCTCACCGAGATCCAGCTCGCCGCGAGTCACAGAGTGCAGCGCCTTTTCCTTGTACTCTGTCAGGTGGTTGATGAGCCACTCGTCGATGCGGTCAGACATCAACAGCACTTCGATGCCCTTCTTACGCAGCAGCTCCAGATGCGGACTGTGGGCCGCCGCCTCATAGCTGTCGGCAACAATATAGTAAATCTTGCTCTGACCTTCCTTCATGCGGCCGATGTAATCATCCAGCGATACAGTTTGCGCCGCAGTGTCATTGTGGGTCGAGGCAAAACGCAGCAAGCCGGCCACACGCTCGCGGTTGCTCCAATCCTCTGCCGGGCCCTCTTTCAGTACCTGGCCGAACTCAGCCCAGAACTGCTGGTACTTGTCGCTGTCGTCTTTAGCCAGTTTCTCCAACATGCCCAGCACCCGCTTGGTAATGGCCGTGCGCATGGCTTGGGTCACCTTGTTGTCCTGCAGTATCTCCCGGGAGACGTTCAGCGGCAGATCGTTGGAGTCGATAAGACCTTTGACGAAACGCAGGTAAGAAGGCATAAACTGCTCGGCGTCATCCATGATAAATACGCGCTGAACAAAGAGTTGCAGACCCTGCTTGCGATCCCGGTTCCAAAGGTCCCAAGGCGCCTTGGAAGGAATGTACAGCAAGCTGGTGTATTCCTGCTTACCTTCAACCCGGTTGTGACTCCACAGCAGAGGATCGCTGAAGTCATGGGAGATATGCTTGTAAAACTCCCGATATTCTTCATCGGAAATCTCAGACTTGTTGCGGGTCCAAAGCGCGGTGGCCTTGTTCATCACTTGCCATTGACCTTCAGTCGCCGGAATTTTTTCACCATCCGGGCCTTCGGACTCGGGCGAACCTTCCTGCCACATCTCTACCGGAATGGAGATATGATCTGAGTACTTGGTGATGATAGAGCGCAAACGCCAGTCATCGGCAAACTCTTTTTCCTCTTCGCGCAGATGCAAAGTAATCTCGGTACCGCGGCTCTCTTTAACTATGTTTTCAACGGTAAAGTCGCCTTCACCGGCAGACTGCCATTGCACGCCCTCATCGGCCTTGTGACCGGCAGCGCGAGTTCTTACCGTTACCTTGTCGGCCACAATAAAGGCCGAGTAGAAACCCACACCGAACTGGCCAATCAACTGCGAGTCTTTGGCGGCATCGCCGGAGAGGTTTTTGAAGAATTCTGACGTGCCTGACTTGGCAATGGTACCCAAATGCTCGATAACGCCGTCACGGGTCATACCTATACCATTGTCTTCAATGGTAATAGTGCCCTTTTCCTTATCGGTACTGATACGTACCCTGAGCTCGCCATCACCTTCATAAAGCGCGTCGTTGGTAAGCGCCAGATAACGCAGTTTGTCGGCGGCATCGGCGGCATTGGATACCAATTCACGCAAGAAAATCTCCTTGTTGGAGTACAAAGAGTGGATCATCAAATGCAAAAGTTGTTTGACTTCAGTTTGAAAACCATGAGTTTCTTGATGTGACATGAATAGCTTCCCTTGTTTATCGCAATAGGTTAAACCAACTTGAGTTGTTTAATTAAATGGGGATGCGATTTTCAAATTCAAGGGCGGGATGACACAGACCGATAACAGCCGCAGAAAAAATAGCCCGAAGTGAACTCTGAAAATAGTCCAGCACCAATTGCCGTTTTCCATCTGTGTCGAAAATATGCAATCTTTGTCCGCTTTGTCCGGTTATCGTCTGGAAACCCCTCTCAGGAGATATCATGATGAAACGACTCAACTATGCTAATGCTGCGCCACAAGCCTTGGAACTTCTATACCAACAGGAACGCTACTTCCACCACCAATTCAGTTCATCGAAGACCATGTCTATAACCATCTGGGAACTGGTCAAACTCAGAGTCTCACAGATTAATCAATGCGCCTTTTGTATTGACATGCACAGTAAAGACGCGCTGAAGTATGGTGAAAAAGCCGAACGAATTTTTGGTCTCAATGCCTGGCGGGACATGCCTATTTACAGCACTGCGGAAGGTATTGCCCTCGGTTGGGCCGAGCAACTGACCGCAGGTTTGGGTGTCAGCGATGAAGAGTACCAACAGGTGCTGGATTGTTTCGGCCCTCAGGCGATGACAGATTTGACCATAGCCATCAATGCCATCAATAGTTGGAACCGTATCGTTAAAGTATTTAAACCCGAGGTCGGCAATTACCAGCCCAAGTGATTCAGGTTGCGTATGGACTTAAAACTATTTTCCCCCAAAGGCAATATCGCAGCAGATATTCAAGCTATATGGTCTGTTGGCGTATCGACAAGGCATAGGGAGCCGATTGTTCGATTACTGCTGGGCGACGCCGGCAGCGGTATCCTGTTCAATTTTGGCCCAGAGGTGTTTTTTGATGGGATATGGCATCCTCCGGGGATTATTTTGTTGCCTACTAGCCAGACTTCCCAAAACATCATCATGCCGCCGGGGACCCAAATGGCAGGCATCCGCTTTCATCCAGCTATGGGCTATCAATGCCTGGGAAAACGCTTCGACAACCCTGTCCGTAGTGAGCGGGAAACTGATATCCATACTCTGCTTAGCCCACTATATTTGCAGCTCTGTGCCTGCAGTGGCCACTATCCCCGCATCCGCACCATGTATCAGTTTACTCGGCAACATATCGTCAGCCGTAGTGAAAGCCATCAAAGGGTCCAGGAAGTCCTCCGGCATACACACCACAAGCATGCCAAAGAAACCACTTTGGGATTACGTCAAATAGAACGCCACTTCCAGAGCTGGATGGGGATGACCCCTAAATATTATCAACGCGTTATTCGGGTCAAGCAGGCAATGGAACAACTCCGGCTGGCACCATCAACATCACTGGCCGAACTGGCAGCCGACTTTGGCTTCGCCGATCAGGCACATATGACCCGTGAATTTCGTACCTTGGCCAATATCACGCCGAAACATTACGCCCGCCGCTACTTATTCAACGCTCTGCAGGCAAAAAATAGCCCCGCATAGGCGGGGCCGGTATATTCACAGAAGGCTCATTAAAGCAAACTTCAGAGCGGCAATCGCCCATTGAACGACAATGCCAGAGTGGTGCTGTCGACATATTCCAGCTCACCGCCTACCGGGACTCCATGAGCGATACGGCTCACCTTGACCTGGTAGCGATGGGCGATATCGGCAATAAAATGCGCGGTAGCATCACCTTCCACTGTCGGGTTAGTGGCCAGAATAAGCTCGGCAATCTCACCTTTGGCAAGATGTTCTTCCAGTAGCGCCAGTCCCAACTCTTCGGGTCCGACACCATCGAGCGGTGATAGATGCCCCAGCAATACAAAATAGCGGCCACTGAAATGCCCACCGGCTTCAATAGCCAATACATCGGCCGGCGTTTCAACCACGCAGATGGTATCGGCATTGCCGCGCCGCGGACTGGCGCAGATGGGACAAAGCGTTTCCTCAGTGAAAGTACGGCAAGACTGACAATGCCCCACCTCTTTCATGGCCCGCTCCAATGCTTCAGCCAACTTGAGTCCGGCTTTACGCTCGCGCTCAAGCAGTTGAAACGCCATCCGCTGTGCCGATTTAGGGCCGACACCGGGCAGACAGCGCAGCGACTGGATCAATTCATCAACCAATGGGCTGAATTTCATCTGTTATTCCGACTCAGAATGGCATCTTCATGCCAGGAGGCAGCTGCATGCCACCTGTCACTTCGGCCATCTTGGACTTTTGGTTTTCTTCAACACGACGGGCTGCATCGTTGCAGGCCGCGGCGATCAGATCTTCCAGCATCTCTTTGTCGTCTTCCAGCAGGCTGGGATCTATCTCGACTTTGCGAACATTGTGGCTGCCGGTCATGGTGACTTTCACCAAGCCTGCGCCTGACTCACCTGTGACTTCCATGCGGGCGATCTCTTCCTGCATTTTGGCCATTTTTTCTTGCATCATCTGGGCTTGCTTCATCAGGTTGCCCATACCGCCTTTTCCAAACATAGCTTTATCTCTTCAATTCAAGTTGTGAGTAACAGGTCAAAGTTGGCTAATCTTACTGAAATAAACCCGCTTGGCAATCCAAGAGTCGCATTGAACGGCAATCTTATGAAGCGGGTAACATCCACCGGCCCTAGGGCGCCTTGTCTGCAATCAAATTAGCCCTTTGACTGAGCAGCTCAGGGGGGTAGCCGAGAGTATCCTGATCCAGTTCGGCCCCCATATGACTAACAAGCCATTGAATATTTTCATCATTCATCAATGAAGCATGAGCTCCGCTCAGGAGTTCCTGATGAAAACGATGACGAATTTCCAACGGCGTTTCCCGTTGGTCATCTACTCCTACGACAATCTCGGTGCGGCAAGGTTTCCCAAACAGTTTGGAAAGCGCCTCTTCGAGCTGTTTGATGGCCGAATCTGCCGCCAAGTGTTTCTGATCCGGCTTGAGTAACAAAGGTAGCGGTTCAGCTATCCTCTCACAGACTGAGTTCACCGCCAGTTGCCGTACCCGGCCGCCTATATCCAGCGCGGACATCAATTTATACCAATAGAGATCCTGTGGATGACCGCTGGGCAGAGCATGGGCAAAGACATCCGCGGCCCCTGGGTGAGGTGCTAAGCCCGGTTCGGATGCGGGCTTAGCCTCGGCATTTGCCACTATATTTAGACTTGGCTGCTGCCCAATCGCTTTGGCAGGCTCTTGTACCGGCTCATCTATCGTCTGTGGTACAGCGTCCTGTACTGTCTGCGGCGCAGTATTCTGTGGCTCAGGTTCAGGCACAGACTCAGGTTCGGCTTGTGGGAAAGCCGCATTTTGAACCGTTTCACTGCCTTCCATCATCTCGCGACCCGCTGCAATCGCACCCTCTGGAGCATCTTCCCATGGTGGCCTGTCTTCCTTGAGCGCCGCAACATGACTTGGGCCAGATCCGAAAGGCATTTCCCCGGCGACAGGAGTTTGCGGTTCTGCTTGGGAGGGCTCAGGGCTATTGAACCGCTCAGGGCTGTTTTTCGGCTCAGGGCTATTGCTCAGCTCAAGACCATTATGCCGCTCAGGGTTGTTTTCTGATTCTACTGCCGCTTCAGGCTGAGTGGCCGCTACAGCATCGGACTCAGGAGCTGCGGCCGCGCTGCGGCGCTCCGGCAAAGGCTTTTTTTCTTCACCGTCCTTGGGGCTGGCCGCCTCTATATCGCTGAGCAGCAACTCCCGGGTGGCAAGCACCTGATCGAGCAGATCATCACCCAAGATGTCATCGCTGGCAGATTCTATGTTGGCATCGGCAGGCACTGACTCGCTTGATGGCTTACTTGGCAGCGATACTTCGGAGGCACTCTTGTCGGCAGCGGATGGCATCTGACCGTCCATCGACATCTGCTGCTGATAAAAATCCAGGCTGCTATCCTGCGCTTCACCTTGTTGTGAATAGCTCATGGCAGCGTAGAAGTCATCCTGGGACTGCTGCTCATCGTTAATAGCCGAGGTTTCAGCTTGTGAAACAGGCTGGTGAGGCTGAACTGCAGTCGTTTGCTCTGCCGGCAGAGACTCGATCACTTTAACTGACTCAACTACCGCATTTGCTTCAACCACACCTGTTTCAGACGAATTCATCTGTGAAGGGGAAGCTTGCAAAGGCACGGGGACCTCACTCCGAAACCCCATGCTACCGGCCTGGGATAACAGCAGCGCTTGTTCGGCCAATAACGCCTGCTCACCCGCATCTTCGCCCTTATCGGCAGCCGTCTGCGAGTCAACGCCACTCTGCTGCGTCTCAGCCACCGAGCTTACCTGTGTTGGCATCTTGGCAGCTTGCGGCTTCTCGACTTGCGCTTCGACAGCATGGCTGGTAACAGATTGAGCAGAGGCGGCTTGAGGCTTTATCTCATCGGCGTTACTGCTTGCCACAGTTTGATTCGGCGCCCTTGCAACTGCAGCTGCACTATTGCTGTTATCCAAGGCAGATAGATCGGCGACTTCCCCCCTTTGCCAGCGTTTGGGCGGCGTTTCCGGCACAAAGGCAACGGCTCTGAGTAACGCCATCTCCAGCCCTGACTTAGGGTCCGGCGCATAAGGCAGCTCCTTGCGACCACTGAGCAGCAACTGGTAATAGAGCTGCACCTGCTCGGGGGCGAGGTTTTCAGCATAATGGGTAATTTGAGGACCAAACAGCGACAGATTAGCCGCCGCCGGCGCAAACTGGCTCAGGGTTATCTGATGCAAGAGCTCCAGCAGGCTACGTAGCACTTCGGCGGCATCGGCGCCAAATGCCAGCACCTTGGCCACCTCCTGCATCATTTTGGCGATATCACCTGTAAGGAGCGCATCAAACAGCGCCAGCACCTGGCGCTCATCTATGGCGCCGAGCATGGTTTGAACCTGCTCCAGCATCACTTGCCCGGCCCCAAAGGCGATGGCCTGATCGGTCAGACTCAGGGCGTCACGCATACTGCCGTTGGCGGCTCGCGCCAAAAGCGTCAGCGCAGAGGTTTCAAACTTGAGGCCTTCGCTTTGCAAAATATGCTGCAACTGGCCGGCCATCTCAGTCTGATCCAGGCTCTTCAGGTTAAATTGCAGGCAGCGGGACAGCACTGTCACCGGCAGCTTTTGCGGATCTGTGGTGGCCAGCAGGAATTTGACGTGCTCTGGGGGCTCTTCCAGTGTCTTGAGCAGTGCATTAAAACTGCTGCGGGATAGCATGTGCACTTCGTCTATCAGGTAAACCTTGAACCGCCCCCGGGTCGGGCGATACTGAACATTGTCAAGCAGTTCGCGAGTATCATCTACCTTGGTACGGGAAGCGGCATCGACTTCAATAAGGTCGACAAAACGCCCCTGGGCAATTTCCTGACAGGCACTGCATTGGCCACATGGCTTGGCGGTGATCCCGGTTTCACAGTTGAGCCCTTTAGCGAACAGGCGCGCCAAACTGGTCTTGCCGACGCCGCGGGTACCGGTAAACAGATAAGCATGGTGCAGTCGTTGCTGACCCAGGGCATTGGTCAATGCATGCAATACATGTGATTGGCCGACTACCTGATCAAAACTGGCAGGCCGCCATTTCCTGGCTAGTACCTGATAGGACATGAAACTCCCCAAAATCCATAAAAATATCTTTGCGGGAGCAAGCTCCGCGGATCGTAAAACAATAACATGAGGTATAGCTTCATGCTACCGAGATGACCCGCAAAGCGGCAGGGATGAGCTTTTATTCGCCTTCAAACTCGCACAGTTTGACTAACTCAAGCCCATGTTCGGTCAGGCGTTGTTCACCACCCAGATCAGGCAGAGAAATGATAAACGCTGCATGTTTGGCCTCGCCTCCCAAACGTCGGATAAGCTTAACCGTGGCTTCAATGGTGCCGCCGGTTGCCAGCAGGTCGTCAATAACCAATACCTTGTCACCCGGCACTATGGCATCAACATGCATTTCCAAGGTGTCGTGACCATATTCCAACTCATAGCTCTCGGCTATGGTTTCTCTTGGCAATTTGCCAGGCTTACGCACAGGAACAAAGCCCAATCCCAGTTCCAGCGCCAGCGGAGCCCCAAAGAGAAAACCTCGGGCTTCGGTACCGACAACCTTGGTAAAACCATGATCTTTATAATGATCCACTAGTAAGCGAATACTTAACTGATAGGCGACCGGGTCTTCGAGCAAACTGGTCACATCACGGAATAGGATCCCGGCTTTTGGATAATCCGGAATGGTTTTAATGCTTTGCTTAATCAGGCTTAAGCTGTCGGAGTTCATTGCCATAGTCTCAATACTTCGTTTCCAGACACTGGGCCCGGCTCTTTACAACAAAAAAGTCCACACTGAGGTGGACTGCATTTCAAAAATCCGGCTAAAGCTTAAGCCGCTTTAATCCGCCATGCAACAATCTCTGTCGATAAGTGATCCAGGAGTTGTTGCTTTGTGTCACAGTTCAATGGTTTTCTCCAAAAGCCATTAACCTGGGACATATCCATACTGGCAGCGACTTCCTCTCGAGTGTGAGTACTGAGCACTACTATGGGCAAACTGCCATAGCCTTCCAGTTGTCTGAGCAGCGGGATGAAATGCGGCCCGTCAAGCAAAGGCATGAAAAATCCGCTGATCACTGCATCGAAACTTTGCCGTTCGGCACAAGCTAACCCCTGCATACCGTTGGCCGCCAGCGTACAGCGCCAACCTTGGCTCCGGAACAATTCCGCCAAAGCCTGTTGGCTGATGTTATTATCATCAACAAGCAAAATATTGAAACTCATTAAATTTCCCTGGTGGTTTCAAGGCGCGCCAAGGCTACCCCAACTGAGTGACAAAAGCACGACGAGCCGACATTTTTGTCTACAGGATCACTCACTGTCTTCCAGTTCAGGAATTTGCCACAGGAACAACAACAGACTAATACAACATACCGCCAGCAAGAGTTTCACCCACCAAAGCGGTACCAAGGCAATACTAAGGGCAAAACTGGCACCACTGATCAAAAAGGCTTTTCGCTTTAATCCCTTACGCATCGCTTTGCGGGAATGCCAATCGGCAAGAGGCTGGGCGAACCAAGGATGGCTGTGCAACCAATCATGTAGCCGTTCACTGGAACGAGCGAAACAGAAGGCGGCCAATAAAATAAAGGGAACTGTCGGCAACACAGGTAAGACGATGCCAAGCAACCCCATGCCCAGACTCAGGATCCCGAAAACTAAAAAGAAGCCTCTTTTGATAACCATCCAATTTCCTCTGGAAAACCGGTCGCGCCTAAGGAAGGTGCGAATAAGTCCTCGTGGCGCTCTGGCTTGCACAGCAATTGGCGTTCAAGGCATCTGACTGAAGACATGCCGGGGCCTGTCGAAGTCGGATAACGCAGAAAGCCGGTTGCTGTGAAAGCCCCGAAGGGCGTGGCTTACAGGCCTGCCTGCTGTGTTGTGCTTCTTGCAAAGGACTAGGGCCATTTGCGGCGAACCACGCCTTGCATCCAAGCCCGTAAGCCGACGCAGAGCACACATGGGACCTGTTCGCACCTTCCCTAAACAAAAGCCACCGCTGAGGGTGGCTATTGTAGCAAAAATGGTATTTTGCTGCTTCAGATCAATCCCGCGTGTTTCAGCCAAGACAGGCTGGCCGGCAATGTAGGTAACAGCATTACCAGAATAAAACCAAGAAAATACAAAATATTGAATGGGTCTTTAAACGGCTGACTCATGACAGCTCCTCTACTTCCAGGGCTAGTGTGGGAGTGACCTCAGTCACAAAACCCGGCTATTCTAGCCCTTTATCACGCCGATAAAAACCATGTTTTTTCAATGGGATTAGCCAATCCCTTGTATTAATGTCGCTTTCAGGCATCAATGTCAGCAAAAGGCAGGTACAACTAAAATAAACTCATGCCTTACAAAAAGTTGTGGTAGGGATCGCGGCTGCAGGCTGTTTGCGAACAATACCCAGCGCCGCCAACTCAGCCAAAGTTGTGGCCGCGCCCTGACAAAGCTGCTGCTCTGAAAATGAGGGAAATGTCTCTGTAAGCCAAGCAAGTAACCGGGTAAAGCTCAATGGCGTTTGTTGCAATTTTGCCAGCAGCTGCGCCGTCATCGGATTGAGCCTTAAAAAGCATACTTCCTCTTCCAGGTCACGATAAACGCAGAAAAATACCGGCAGGGGCGATACTGTATTTGGGCGAAAATCTGGACTAATTCTGTCAACTTCGAACTGATATTGCGCCACTTTGGCGGTGGCGGCCAATTGCAGTTTTGCAGCCAGTTGCTCCAACGCCTGAATGTCAGCCTGTTTGAGCCAAGGCGCTGAATCATCTTCGGCCACGGATACCTGCAGTTCCAAGAGTTCATAGTGTGCCAATTCCAGCATAAAAGGCATTGCATCCAACGCACTTGCCTGTTCCCGACACAGATAGTCGAGAAACTCGGCGGCAATATCGATAAATAGCGGGCTTTGACATTCATGACGGGCAAAAAAATCCTTTACCAACGCCAACCACTGCGCTTCAGTGTGCAGCGACTTGAGAACCGGATAAGCATTGGAGACAAAGCCGTTGACATTATTGAACAAAAGCTCGCGATATACCTGCATGTGTCGTTCGTCGGTGCCGGCCGGCAAAGGCATATCTTCCTGCCGCAAATAGGCCACAAAAGCCCGTTGTAATTGAGCCAGGGCCATTAAGCTCTCCTCTCTTGTGCAAAAGCATCCAAGGCCTGCCCTTGTAGCGAGCCTATCTGCTTCAACTCCTGACACAAGACTCGGGTTTCAGGGATATTAAAGTCCCGCTCCAGCAAGGTAGGATGTACCCCGTGCAATCGATAACACTCTGCCAGTAGTTGCCAGACAGGATTGATAATATCGGCGCCATGGGTATCGATAATCAGATCCTCATCCTGCTGATAATGACCTGCGATATGCAGGTAAGCGATGCGCTCACTGGGCATAGCTGCCAGAAAAGCCTTGGGATCATAACCATGATTAACCGAGTTGACATAGATGTTATTGACATCAAGTAGCAGACGACAATCAGCCTCTTCCAGCACGGCGCAGACAAACTCTTGCTCGGTCATCTCGGCGCCAGGCGCAGCATAAAAGGACACGTTCTCCAGAATAAGTGGCCGCTCCAGAATCGCTTCAACCTGTTTAACCCTGGCACTGACATGCCGCACTGCTTCGTAGGTAAAAGGGATTGGCATAAGATCGTACATATGCCCATCGGCGGAGCAATAACTTAAGTGCTCTGAATAAACATCTATCTGATGCAAATCGAGGAAACGCTTAATCTCCTTGATAAACACCAGGTCCAGCGGATCCGGGCTTCCGATGGAAAGACTGAGCCCATGGCAATAAAATGAATGCCTTTCGGTCAATTGTCGAAACTGCTTGCCAAACTTACCGCCAAGACGCATCCAGTTTTCCGGTGCCACTTCAAAGAAGTCGGCCTCTTTAGGAGCTGCCTGACAAAACTCAGCCAACATCTCCCGCCTAAGCCCCAAACCGACACTGTTATTCATAAATAATTACCGCCTTGTGGTTTCAGACAGGGCGCAAAGCGCCCTGCACTATTCAACTTCAGTGGTTACTACCACACTTGCCTTCCTTGACTTTGTTAGCTTCTGCCTTGGCTTTATTCTCTTCGGCTTTGGCTTTGCCTTCGGCTGAGTGCATCATGCCTTCACCGCACTTGCCTTCGCCACACTTACCCTCTGCGGCCTTATTCACTCCCTCTCCACACTTGCCCTCGGCAGCCTTATTCATCCCTTCACCACATTTACCTTCGCCGCATTTGCCCTCACGGCTTTTTTGCTCGGTTTCTTTGACTTTCTTATCACCACATTTACCTTCGCCGCACTTGCCTTCATTACCAACCAATTGATAACCGGCTTCCATAGTCTGAAACCCGAATGGGTTGGCATTAGCTTCTGCGGCGACGGCGCTGCCGGCGATAACCATGCCCAAAGCGGCTGCTACTGTAGTTGTCTTGACTGTCTTCATTGTCTTTCCTGCCTTTGCTCATAGAGTTGTTACGAGTGACCGACCTCAATTGCCGGCTTGCAATATCAGACCCGGGGACAGCAGAATCTATTTCATATTTTTCAACCGCGGATCACAGTTTTTATCCAAAACCCCATGTAGGGAACCATGAGTAAAATAGCAAATGCAGATAAGATCAAGCTGTTAACAGTTACATATCTAAAATAAGCCTGTGCCTTTTAAGCTGTCGATTGGTGCCGGATGGGATTTAAGGTAGAATGCGCCACTTTCTATTTCAGCCAGGCCTTAAACACGTGCGTATTATTCTCGCCCCTATGGAGGGGGTTGTTGACAATCTGATGCGGGAACTGCTCTCTGCAATAAATCCTTATGATCTGATGGTCACCGAGTTTGTACGTGTAGTGGATCAACTATTACCCGAAAAAGTCTTCTATCGTCTCTGCCCCGAGCTGCTGCAAGGCGGCATGACCCTCAGCGGTACGCCGGTCAGAGTACAACTTTTAGGGCAGGAACCCGGTTGGATGGCCGAAAACGCCTTGCGGGCTATAGAACTCGGCTCCCAAGGGGTAGACGCCAACTTTGGTTGCCCGGCCAAGATGGTTAACCGCAGCAAGGGCGGCGCCGTATTGCTGCAGTATCCGGAGCAAATCCACAAGATAGTCAAAGCCATGCGTCAAGCAGTTCCTGAACCGCATGCGGTGACCGCCAAAATTCGCCTGGGGTTTGAAGACAAGAGCCTGTTTATGGAAAACGCGCAGGCGATTTATGAAGCCGGCGCCACTGAGTTGGCCATCCATGCCCGCAGTAAAAAAGACGGTTATCGTCCACCGGCCTATTGGGAATATATCACTGAGATCCGTAAAAAATTGGCCATTCCCGTGATCGCCAACGGCGAGATTTGGGACCGGGAAGACGCCCTTCGCTGCATGGAAGTAACGGGTTGCGACAGTATCATGGTGGGCCGCGGCGCCATCTCTCTACCCAATTTGGCGGATCACATCAAGAACAATGCCGAGCAATATAGCTGGCAGCAAACCCTGGCGCTATTGATGAGTTACAGCCAGAAAGAACTCAACGGCCGCAAGAGTTGCTATTACCCGGCGCGAATAAAACAGTGGTTCAGCTACCTCAATCGCCAATACCCTCAGGCCGATGCCCTGTTCAGAGAACTCAGAGTACACAAGCAAACCGATGACATAGTGGCCACGCTCAGTCAGGCTTATCGCGAAATAAATGACAAGATCTGAGCAATTCTGACAAATTAACGCCTTAACGACAGAAAATGTCACCCAGATTTGATCTTCATCATAGTGACATTGACCCGGCTGTTTAGACTAAATGACCGTAGACTCAATCTTTACAGGCTATTATCAGTGAGCAGCTCCCATATCAGACAAGCATTGTCGGCGTTAGAAATCGATCTCAGGAAAGAGATAATGGTGCTCGGACCCCACTGGGATCCCCAGATGTCACTCAGTGATCTGATTGAAACCATGACTCAAGCCGATCTTTGCAAACACCCCCTCTACCACAGACTGTTGCGACTGGATGCCGCGGTGTGCCAACTGGATTTAGGGCTTTATGGTCTTTGCGCAGACTGTGAAGCAGAAATCGAGTCACATCGACTCGTTAAAGACCCGACCGAGCAGCGCTGTGAACGTTGCCATGAGCAATATAAACATGAACACCGACAAGAATTGCGCTTGAATCACTAGTCAGTTAAGCAGTAAAGGCAACCCCAGAGGTTGCTTTTTTGTTTGAGGTTATGTTTTGGCGTTTAAAAGCTAATAAAAAAGCCCCGCCAAAATGACGGGGCTAAGCCGTAAGGGAGGATCGGCGTTTTATCAGAACTTCTGATTAATGGTTACAAACCAAGTGCGGCCCAGTACGTCGTACAGCCCTGTGTTGACATCACGATAACCATCGTAGCTATACCAGGTTGGCGCTTCTTCATCGAACAGGTTATTAACCCCCAGGGTGACAGAACCATTCCAGTTGTGAGCATAAGTTAGCTGAACGTTGTGCTTGAAGTAGCTGGAAACATCAATCAAGTCATCATTCTTATAGATATCAGCTCCTGAATCCTGACTGCCTATGTAGTAGGTCGTCCAGGCAGCACTCCAGTTATCACGGGTCCAGTTAACCGATGCACTGCCACGCCACTGAGGAAGATCCTGTAGACCGGCTTCATCGAAGAAGTCAGACTCAGCGTCGGCCTTGGTCTTGTAATCCAACACATGGGTCATTTCCAGCTTCAGACGGAAATCACCGAAATCAGTTTCCTGGTTGTAGCTGGTGACAAAGTCAAAGCCGGAGGTTTCCAGGGCACTCAGGTTACGATACTGGCTGTGAATGGTCTCAATCTTGCCATCACTGCCACGAACTATGTACTGAGAACCACCATTGGCAATTTCTTCACGAATCAAATCGTCAACATCGACCACTTCAATCTTGTTGTCGTAGCTGATGTCATAATATGAAGTCTCAATACTCCAATCATCGGTCACGTTCCAGACAAAGCCCAGAGTCAGGGATTCACCTTCTTCTGCATCCAAGTTGGGGTTACCGCCGTAGAAAGTTTTATGCTGTTGGTTATTGGCACAATAGTTTTCATCTGAATTATCGGCACACCATAAAGAATCGAGCGCATATTCAAAGCTCAATGCTTCACCGGCAAACATTTCGCCCATATTCGGGGCACGGAAAGATTCACCCCAACTGGCGCGCAGCAACAGGGAATCAACCGGACGCCAGCTGGCAGAAAGCTTAGGTACGACTGAATCAAAAGTAGAAGATACATGGCCAGAAGCTATGTTGCCCTCCTGCTCGTAACGCTCATAACGCAGCGCGGCTGACAAGTCGATATTGTACGGCAATGAAGATTGCAGCTCTACGTAGCCTGAGCTACGATCCCGGGTTGCATCAACATCGTCACCACCTGAACCACCTGAGATAATACCGGCGGCTGATTGCGGATCACTCAGCTGTACGAACTCAATCATTTCATACTCGGCACCGACAACCGCGGCCAAAGTAACGCCATTGCCTTCATACAACATGCCGGACAACAAACCATCAAATTGGGTGCTGTTGAATTGCGCCTGATACACACCTGTGTGGGCCGCTTGACCATAGAGATCGGTCATCTGCGCATTCCAATCCTCATAACTCATACCTGTGGTATTGAAGATGTCGTAATCACCCGAATCGATCAGATCCTGAACGATATTATCGTTGATCAGGTTGTAGTTGAATGAGTCAGTGGTTGAGCGGGTATGCTGGGCATTAATTTCCCAGTCGATGCCACTGCCCACATCCCAATAACCTACCAGCCCAGCCAGGAAGTCGATTGAGTTGGTTTCAGTGGTGGTATCCCGCGGACCAATCTGTGCTGATCTCATATAAAGAGTAAGATCTTTATCGATAGGATTCAGCGGATTATCAGCATCCATTACCGGCTGATTAGTTGAAACCGGAGTCCCCGCATAACGGGTATTAGTCTCACTCAGGCTGGCAGAAGCGCGGCCACGGAACTGAATATCATCAGTCAGCTGATAGCTAAAGTTAGACAGAATACTGTTGCGGTTCACATTCCCAAACAATTTGGTCACAGAGCCTGGATCATACAGGCAGCGTGAAGCGGCTTCCTGGGTTGCATCAGTCTGGTTGCAGGTATCGGCGTTATAGTAAAAGTCATATATCTCCTCTCCCTTCTCATTCAAGACACCGGTATTGTAGTAACCGCTGGGTGAAGGGCTGTAAGAGCTGCCGTTATTCAAGAACCAGTCGGCACCGCCTTCGTCCCATATGTGGCGATCATAAACAGAAGTGGCATCATAATGCTCGAACGTCAGGGTGATATTGCCCTTATCTGTGCTAAAACCGGCGGCCACGGAAAAGCGTGAAGAATCACCGCCTTCCACATCCGGAGATTCGCCTGTGTAGTTCAGCTCGACTCCTTCAAAATCTTTCTTGGTAATAATGTTAATTACCCCGGCAACCGCATCTGAGCCGTAAACCGCCGAGGCACCATCACGCAGAATTTCGATTCGCTCAACAATCGCCATGGGGATGCTGGAAGTATCGGCAACGGTTCCTGAGCTTGAGCTGGTACCCGGCATGCGACGACCATCGAGCAGAATAAGCGTTGCCTGAGACCCCAGACCACGCAGGTTTACATCACTGGTGGCACTGGCTCCGGCACCATAACCGGACATACCCCGCCAGGAACCAAAACTGTTAATGCTGGAGTTATTCAATACATCGGCAACCGAAGTTTCCCCGGTAACCTTAAGATCGGCTGCAGTGATAACAGTCACAGGTGAAGCCGTTTCCATATCCACTTGCTTGATACGTGAACCTGTTACCTCGATCCGCTCAACTTTGCCTTCTTTTGCTTCCTCAGCAGTGGCATATCCGCTGAATGCAATTCCCGTAACTGCCGCAGCAAGTAAACCGCGACGAACTGCCTTTGCAGTTAAACTGATGGAACTCATACTTGTCTCCCTGATGTTTCTTTTGTGAGAAATATCTGATTATTTTTGTTTTAAAATTTGCAAGCATATTGCAATGCTTACGATGATATTCCACAAATAAAACAATTTGGTCAATATTAAAAACCACCAAAACAACTAGGCAACAACAAATTGATACAAATAATTACACAGGTATTCAACGGCATTAAATTTAACCAATGAAAATCAGCAAGATAGCCACCAAAAGGCCAAACTGAAACATATTGATACCTAGGTGTTTAAATAGTTAAAAATATTGCGCCAATGAAATAATCTGGCACAACAAACAAAAATAACAAATTAATCGCCAAGAGAAAAAAGATAACAACAAAACAACATGTGAATTAAAACGTATCGAATGTAGTCCTTATTTACTAATAACAGGCATAAAAAAACCGGCTTAAACTAAGCCGGTTTTTAAATTTAAATATGATTAGAAGGTAAACTCTACCCCTGCATAATATTCACGTCCGATAACGTTATAATAGGCTCTTGGGTAATGAGGCCAGCTGGACTGGGTGTAATCGATCTCAGGGCCTGAATCAAACAGGTTGTTGATACCTGCCGAAACCTTGAGATTGTCATAGATAAAGTAACTGGCAGCCAGGTTGACTTCCACATGACTGTCAACTTTCACTGAGTACTCGCTATCTAAGCCATTTTCCACAAAGTAGTCCATCCGCTCACCGTTCATGCTGTCAATATACTTGAACAGAATGTTGGTGGAGAAGTCGTTATAAGACCATCCCAGGTTCAGGTTGGCACGCAGCTGAGGCGCAGAGCCTTCACCATCGATAAGATCCAGCTCTTCGGAATCCGGAGTCAGCTTTTCCTTCCAACGAGTCAGGTAAGTCCCTTCCAGGCGGCTGCTGAATTCACCATAGCTCTCGGTTTCATAGCGATAGCCCAGAGAGAAGTCGATACCGGCAGTCTCACGGGAAGACATATTCATCGCCTGGGTGTTCACTTTCAGCAACTTACCATTGCTGTCGCGTTCAATCTTGTCGGCAAAGGCATCGGCGTGATCCAAAATGTATTGTGCACTTGGGTCATTCACCAGATTATCGATTTCAACCATCCAGTAATCTACCGTCAGATTGATACCTTCGTAGTCCCAAACCAGACCCAGGTTGTAGTTTTTACCCTCTTCGGCTTCCAATTCTGGGTTGGCACCGATGGCAATAGGTAAAGACTCAATCTTGTCACATTCCTTATAGGCTTCACAGCGCGGAGTATCGATAACTGTGCTGTAGCCAGTGGTGGGTTCGCCAAACAAACGCTGCATATCCGGGGCACGGAAAGTCTCGGCATACAAAGCACGCAGCATCAGGCTGTCGATAGGACGGTACTCCAGTGACACTTGCGGAGTAAACTGGCCACCAACATCAGACTCATCATCATAGTAGTCATAACGTCCGGCCAATGTCATGGTCAACTGATCCAAGAGTGGCAAAGCCAGCTCGGCATAGGCAGCATACTGCTCACGTTCACCTTCGGCGCTGCTGCCCCCCTTGCCTATAACGCCACCGTTGGAGGTAAAGCTGTCAGATTTATCGTAGAACCACTCCTTGCTGTACTCAAGGCCCACAGCGTAAGCGGCTGTACCACCGGCCAGTTCGAACGCATCGCCATTAATGCCGGCACTAAAGCTGGACAGAGTAGATTGTCCCTTCTTGTTACCTTCGTAGTTCAGCAGCGCCGCATCTTCAGGAGAGATCACATCCATCAAAGACTTGCCGTTTTCACCTGAGGTCAGATAGTCAAACATAGCCTGATGAGTCGGCGAGCCTGAGCTGCGGGATTCCACTGTCTGACGCGCAATAGACCAGGAAGTATCATACTCGATACTGTCGGTCAAAAAGCCTTTGGCACCTATGATGAAAGAGAAATTATTGGTTTCAAAGTCAGAGGTACGTGGCCCCAGCTCACTCATGCGGCGAGTGTAGAAGTAGTCGCCATCTGCAGCATTGGCAAAGTCACCGCCGAATGCGGTGTCCTTGTTGAAGGTCTGGGACATACCCTTGTCTTTATTGGCAATGGTTACACTGTCGCCGGCCACATTGAACATGAAGTCATTGCCCACTGTCGCAGACTCAATCTCGGTAAAGGTCGAGGAATGAGTGTAATCGATGCGGGAATACAGCTGATGATCCGCATTCAGCTCCTTGGTGAGGTTGATCATGGTGGAGTAACGCTTCTGCTCCGGCAGGAAATCCCGCTGCTTGGAGCGGTCGAAACCACAGCGACCATTTTCCATCACCACATAACCACGGGCCTCACACTCGGCCGGTGACAAGGTCTTTTCCAGTGCAGTTTTGTTGTTGCCAAGATCCTGCACCAGGTTGGCGCCGTAGGAGCTGTAACCCGAGTATGGCTGACCTTCGACAATATCTGTGCCCCACTCTGGGCGATCTGTTCCTTTCAGCGCGGTTCTGTCTTCATATTCGGCAAAGAAAGTCAGGTTAGCCGTATCACTGCTGACACCTGTCATAAAGGAGAACTGGTTGTTACGCAGGCCACCTTCATCCGTATCGGAGAAACGATACTTGAAGGTGGTCTGTTCAACATCTTTCTTAAGAATGATGTTGATAACCCCACCCATGGCATCTGAGCCATAAATCGCCGAAGCACCCGTAGTCAGGATTTCGATACGCTCAATCGCGCCCAGTGGGATATTGGCAGTATCCACGAAGCTGTCGGTACCACCGGCACCAAACGGATACTTGGGCACCCGCTTACCGTTGATCAGGGTCAATACCCGACCGGCCCCCACGCCACGCAGGTTGACCGATGATGCGGCAGGGGTAAAACCATGGACTTCCTGCTGGGTCATGGAACCGCCGGAGTTTTGTGACAGGTTACCCAGCACATCCTGAACCGAGTTGAAGCCACCTTTTTCAATATCAGCAGCGCTCATTACTACTATAGGGGAGGCATTCTCCATATCGGTGCGTTTAATACGGGAACCCGTGACTTCGATACGTTCAACTTGTTCAGTGGCCTGAGCCTCATCGGCGGCGTAAGCCATTGTAGGGATTGATGTGGAAACAAAAGCAAACAGACTAAAGCGGATAGCCTTAGCGACGGCAGTCTGCGTTGACATATTCTCATTCCTTTTACAAAGCACGGTGGCAGGGAGGGAACACCGTGTTCTTATTCTATGTAATACTCAGCCCCCCAAACGAGAAACATACCAATAACAGCAACATTATCAATCACTTAAATGATAACAATTTGTTTATACTTGGTTTAATTTGTAAAACACGAGCATCTTATCAATTAAGATCTAATGATATTTTTACCGAATCCATGCCGGGTTCCGGGAATTTGCATCATTTTGTATCGATACAAACCTGTTACAAAGATTATTTTTTAACCTGTTGTTAGAGCGACGCTTTTAATAAAAAATGTGATATAGATCGCATTTTCAATTCATACAAAAATCAAACAAAAAGGGAGCCAATTGGCTCCCTTTTGTCTATTTGCTGTTAATTAACGCGTGCGAGGACACAGCTCATCGGCAGCAAAGAAGTAAGCGATTTCACGCTCGGCTGAAGCCAGCGCGTCAGAACCGTGAACAGCGTTCTCATCGATGCTGTCAGCGAAGTCCGCGCGCAGGGTACCACGGGCGGCTTCAGCTGGGTTGGTCGCACCCATGATTTCGCGGTTGGCCAGAACGGCGTTTTCACCTTCCAGAACCTGAACCATGATAGGACCAGAAGTCATGAAAGAAACCAGAGCACCAAAGAAAGGACGCTCGCTGTGCTCAGCGTAGAAACCTTCGGCTTGTTCTTTGGTCAGGTGAACCATTTTGGCGGCAACAATTTTCAGGCCGGCAGTTTCAAAACGGTTGTAGATAGCACCGATGTGGTTCTTGGCTACCGCATCAGGCTTAATGATAGAAAAAGTACGTTCGATCGCCATGACTAGATTCCTTAATCAGCGAGTTTAAAAATTCGCGCGGATTATACGAAATAATCGCGTCAAATCCTAATCTTATCTGGTCAGCCCTTCAGTAAAAGCTGTGATACAAGCCAGGCGATTCTCGGCTCAGTGCCTATGCTTGAGCCACAAATAGCCGGCGCCGAGACCAATAAGCAACAGCAACAAAGGCATAAACGGCGGGAAATGATGAAAAAAACCTATGCCACCGTGCCCCGAATGTGCCAGCACGGCCGGGGCAAATAATCCAAAACTACAGGCGAAAATACGTGTCATGACTCATCTCCGGAAAAACAGGGATCAACAATTTATTAACCAAATAACTATAGATGACTCGTGATGGTGATAATTTGACCGAGATCTGTTTTCCGCCAGAGAGTGTTACTTTTCCTCTATCCAGCATTGCTGCACGGCTTCGAGAATTTTCTCACTGCAGCGTTTGGGATCATCATCGAAGGCTTCCAACGCCAATATCCACTCGTAAAGTTCAGGAAAATGCAGTTGCTGTGGATCCACATCAGGATGCGCTTCCAGCAGCTCCAAAGCCAAGTCCAATGAATCTATCCACTTGAGCCCCATGGTTACTCCTGCTTCTGGTAAGTACTGACTTTGAGTATAGCGCCGCAGAAGAAGGCTTTATAGCTTTGATTAATACTTTCCATCGGTGAAATCAGGCTTCACTGGGCGCCTTACTCTTACGCTTCTGCTTGGCAATAAACTCTATGATGGCGCCGGCAACATCTTTGCCGGTAGCGGCTTCAATCCCTTCGAGTCCAGGGGATGAATTGACCTCCATCACCACGGGGCCGTGGTTGGAACGCAAAATATCCACGCCTGCGACATTCAGCCCCATGGTTTTGGCGGCGCGCACCGCGATTGAACGCTCCTCAGGGGACAACTTCACCAAGGTTGCCGTGCCGCCCCTGTGCAGGTTGGAGCGAAACTCTCCCGGCAGAGCCTGGCGTTTCATGGCAGCAATTACCTTGTCGCCGAGTACAAAACAGCGGATATCGGCTCCTTGAGCCTCTTTGATATATTCCTGCACCATGATGTTGGCCTTAAGGCCCATAAAGGCCTCAATCACGCTCTCGGCGGCCTTGCGGGTTTCGGCCAGTACCACCCCTATACCTTGAGTACCTTCCAAGAGTTTAATCACCAAGGGCGCGCCACCGACCATATCAATAAGGTCCGGAATATCACTGGGCTTATTGGCAAAACCTGTCACCGGCAGCCCTATGCCTTTGCGGGACAGTAACTGCATGGAGCGCAGCTTATCCCTCGAGCGAGAGATCCCCATGGAACTATTGAGTGTATAGGTCGACATCATTTCGAACTGACGCACTACAGCCGTACCGTAGAAGGTAATGCCGGCGCCTATCCTCGGGATCACCGCATCGAAGGACGGCAATTCAACGCCTCCGATATGGATACTGGACTGCTGCATGCTGATATTCATGTAGCATTCCAGCGGATTGATCACCTGCACCTGATAACCCCGTTCTTGGGCAGCCTCCACCAAACGGCGCGTGGAATATAAGGTTTTGTTCTGTGACAAAATTGCAATCTGCATCCCGGTCAGTATCCCGAAGAGTGAAAAAGACAGCGCATCATACGCCTGCCGTGTTGGAAATCAATCTCTGCATGCCAAGCATAGCAATAAAAAACCGGCCACTTGGGGCCGGTTTTCAAAAGATGTCAGCACTTAGGGAAGGTGCCTTGAACGCCAATTGCTATGCAAGCCACTCTCTACAAAAGAGAAGGCCACGAGGACTTGTTGGGACCTTCCTTAGCCTTCACTGACCATGTTGACTGTGTATTTGGGGATTTCGACCACCATATCGGTTTCAACCACCTTGGCCTGACAAGACAGACGGCTTTCGGGCTCCAGGCCCCAGGCCTTGTCCAGCATGTCGTCTTCCAGATCATCGCTGGGCTCGAGATCATCGAAACCTTCACGCACTATCACATGGCAGGTGGTACAGGCACAGGATTTCTCACAGGCATGCTCTATGTTGATGCCGTTTTTCAGCGCGACATCCAAAATGGATTCACCCACCTCTGCCTCAACCACTGCGCCCTCTGGACACAGTTCTTCATGGGGCAAAAATACTATCTGTGGCATAGTCTCACCTATATGTTATCGACCGACTGACCCTTCAGTGCGGTCCGAATCGAATTGTCCATGCGTCTGGCGGCAAACTCCTGGGTCTGCGCATCCACCGCTTCTATCGCCGCCTTGATGGCATCAACATCACCATTGGCGGCAGTTTCATTCAAGTCAGCCATAGCGCTGTCAACCAGAGCACGTTCCTCTTGGCTGAGAAGTTCGCCATCTTTAGCCAGCGCCGAGTGCAGCGATTCCAGCACTCTGGCCGCTTCCACTCGCTGCTCTGTGAGCATTCTCAGCTCAATATCCTCTTTGGCATTCTGCATCGAGTCTTTAAGCATTCCGGCAATTTCAGTATCACTCAGGCCGAAGGAAGGCTTAACCTGGATGCTGGACTGCACCCCGGTAGACTTCTCCATGGCAGTGACGCTGAGTAAACCATCGGCATCGACCTGGAAGGTCACCCGAATATGCGCCGCGCCGGCGGCCAATGGTGGAATGCCCTTGAGGGTAAAGCGTGCCAGAGAGCGGCAATCGGCCACCAGCTCACGCTCACCTTGCACCACATGAAACGCCATGGCGCTCTGACCGTCTTTAAAGGTGGTAAATTCCTGGGCTCTGGCCACCGGAATGGTGGTGTTACGCGGGATCACCTTCTCCACCAAACCGCCCATGGTTTCAATGCCGAGCGACAGCGGGATCACATCCAGCAGCAAGAGATCCGAGTCAGGCTTGTTACCCACCAGAATATCGGCCTGTACCGCAGCGCCTATGGCGACCACGCGATCCGGGTCAATAGACGTCAGCGGCTTCTTACCAAAGAAGTCACCGACCATTTCCCGCACCAGCGGCACCCGGGTAGAGCCACCAACCATCACGGTTTCCAGCACCTCGTCGGCATCCACTCCGGCGTCACGCAAAGCCTTGCGGCAACCTTGAATGGTTTTCTTCACCAGCGTGTTTATCAACTGATCAAACTCACTGCGACTCACTTCGGCTTCACGCTCACTACCGTCTTGCAGTGTCAGCTTAGCAATAGTGCTGTCGCTATCGGTCAGCGCTTCTTTTACCCGCCGGGCTTCCATCAGCAACTGCCGCGCTTCCTGGCTGGAAAGCGACTCCAGCGCCATGCGTTCACGCAGTAAGCCTTGCAGCAGTTCATCAAAGTCATCACCACCCAGACGCGAGTCGCCGCCGGTCGCCAAGACTTCAAATACGCCGCGGTTGAGACGCAAAATAGAAATATCAAAGGTGCCGCCGCCCAAGTCATAAACAGCAATAACGCCTTCCTGACCCGAGTCCAGGCCATAGGCGATGGCGGCCGCCGTCGGCTCATTGAGCAAGCGTAACACCTTAATGCCAAGCAAGGCTGCCGCATCTTTGGTTCCCTGACGCTGAGCATCATCAAAATAAGCAGGCACTGTGATAACCACCCCTTCCAATGGTCCACCCAGAGTGGACTCGGCGCGGGCAATCAAGGGGCGCAATACCTCGGCAGACACCTGAACCGGATTTATTTTACCTGTGCGGGTGACAAACAATGGCAGGCCGTTTTCACTGGCCTCAAAATGATAGGGGAAAGCTTGCTCACCGCTTTGTACATCGGCCAAAGAACGGCCCATGAAGCGCTTCACCGACACTATGGTGTTTTCAGGATCCTTGGCCGAATCGGCCAGGGCATCGTGACCTACTCGGACGCCCTGCTCGCCATAGTGCACCACAGATGGCAATGAATGCCGACCTTGCTCGTCGGCCAGTGTACTGGTCTCGCCGCTGCGAACCGCAGCAACCAGGGAGTTGGTGGTACCCAAGTCTATCCCGGCGGCTAATCTGTGTTGATGAGGAGCGGCCATTTGGCCGGGTTCAGCAATCTGCAAAAGTGCCATAGTCTTCCATCTTGTGTTTAAAAAGTTGGCTCAATCAGAAATTGAGCCAACCGTAGGAATATGCTTTAAGGCCGAAAGCGAATTCAGTCGAACAGCGCATCCTGGGCCCGCTGCAGTTCATCCTGCAATTTTGCCATAAACTTCAACTTACGGACTTGATCTGCCGCGGCAATTGCATCGGCCTCTGTGGAACTGTGAAGTTGGTTGCGCAGCAGCTCAGTCACCTGCTTACGATAAGCCGCGAATGAAGCATCGAGTTCATCAATATCACTCTGGGCATCAGCGCCCTGACCAATTTCCTCCAGCGCTTCACGCCATTCCATCTGCTGCATCAAAAAGGCGGTGTCTTTAACCGTAGTGGTTTCGTGACTGATATCTACACCTTTGAGCGCCAACATATGTTCGGCTCGACGGATAGGATCTTTCAGGGTCTGAAAGGCGTCGTTGATCTGGGCAGTGCGGGAAATGGCCAACAGCTTTTGCTGTTCACTGGCGTTGGCAAACTTGTCGGGATGC
Source organism: Shewanella sp. BJSY2023SW001 (assembly GCF_047314685.1). NCBI lineage: Bacteria > Pseudomonadati > Pseudomonadota > Gammaproteobacteria > Alteromonadales > Shewanellaceae > Shewanella > Shewanella sp. BJSY2023SW001. The sequence goes on along the minus strand of NZ_JBKORF010000082.1, from coordinate 34,076 downwards.
ACCGCCCGCTGCAAATCGCGATAGCGACTGGCCAGCTCGGCGGTGTCCACATCAAAGGAGGGAGTTAAATCAAACAGCTCGAAATAATTCATATACTCTCAGGCGGCGGTGGAACTCAAACCGTGAAGCTCTCACCGCAACCACACTCACCTTTGGCGTTAGGGTTATTGAATTTAAAGCCTTCGTTGAGTCCTTCCTTGACAAAGTCCAGCTCGATCCCCTGAAGATAGATGAAGCTCTTGGCATCTATGATGATGTTAACACCATCTATGTTGTATACCTCATCATCTTCATTGAGTTCGTCGACAAATTCCAGAACGTAAGCCATCCCGCTGCAGCCTGAAGTTTTGAGCCCCAAACGCAAACCTATACCTTTTCCTCTGTTGCTGAGGAAGGCACGGACACGCTCGGCGGCGGCAGGCGTCATAGTAATAGCCATCTTAACTCCTGGCGTTATTTAGCTTGCTTGGACTTGTACTCTTCCAGAGCCGCCTTGATGGCGTCTTCGGCCAGAATCGAACAGTGGATCTTCACAGGTGGCAGAGCCAACTCTTCTGCAATATCCGTGTTCTTGATGGCGGCCGCTTCCTCAATGGACTTGCCTTTAACCCATTCAGTCACCAAAGAGCTTGATGCGATGGCGCTGCCACAGCCATAAGTCTTGAAGCGAGCATCTTCAATAATGCCCTGTTCATCAATCTTGAGCTGCAGCTTCATCACGTCACCACAGGCGGGCGCACCCACCATACCTGTTACTACGGATGGGTCGTTCTTGTCGAAAGAACCTACGTTACGCGGGTTCTCGTAATGATCTATCACTTTTTCACTGTAAGCCATGATACTGCTCCAAATTCATCTATCCGCGGGGATCAGTGGTGTGCCCACTGCACCTGGTTGAGGTCCACACCATCTTTGAACATTTCCCAAAGTGGTGACATTTCTCTCAGTTTGCCAATAGAGTTTCTAATGGTTTCGATTGCGTAATCGATCTCTTCTTCAGAAGTGAAACGACCGATGGAGAAACGGATTGAGCTGTGCGCCATCTCGTCATTCAGTCCCAGGGCACGCAGCACATAGCTGGGTTCAAGACTGGCAGAAGTACAGGCCGAGCCGGAAGATACGGCCAAGTCCTTGAGCGCCATCATCAGCGACTCGCCTTCCACATAATTAAAGCTGACGTTCAAGCTGCCACAGGCACGCTGCTCCATATCGCCATTGAGATAGGTTTCTTCAATATCTTTGATACCGTTCCACAGCTTGTCGCGCAGATAGCGAATACGTTCGTTATCTTTTTCCATATCGGCTTTGGCAATGGCTGCCGCTTCGCCCATACCCACAATTTGGTGAGTCGCCAGGGTGCCGCTGCGCATACCACGCTCATGACCACCGCCGTGCATCTGTGCTTCCAGACGAATACGAGGCTTACGGCGCACATACAGGGCACCTATGCCTTTGGGGCCATACATCTTGTGACCCGAGATAGACATGAGGTCGACCTTGGTCTTTTGAATATCGATAGGCAGTTTACCGGCACTCTGGGCAGCATCCACATGGAAGATGATGCCTTTGCTACGGCACAGTTCGCCGATGGCATCGATATCGTGGATCACACCAATCTCGTTGTTGACATGCATGATGCTGACAAGAATGGTGTCGTCACGCATGGCCGCTTCCAGGCGCTCCATGGGAATAATGCCGTTGGCTGCAGGCTCCAGATAAGTGACCTCGAAACCTTCACGCTCCAACTGACGACAAGTATCCAGTACTGCCTTGTGCTCAGTCTTGCTGGTGATGATGTGTTTACCCTTCTTCTGGTAGAAGTGGGCAACACCTTTGATAGCCAGGTTGTCAGATTCGGTGGCACCTGAAGTAAACACAATTTCACGGGGATCGGCATTGATCAACTCCGCGACTTGGTTACGGGCGATATCCACTGCTTCTTCGGCCTGCCAGCCGTAGCGGTGTGAACGGGATGCGGGGTTACCGAATACACCGTCCATTGTCATGTACTGTACCATTTTGTCTGCAACCCGGGGGTCTACAGGCGTTGTTGCGGCATAATCCAAATAGATAGGAAGCTTCATTACACACTCCGTACTTCGCAGTCTCGGCCGAGGCTACATACAACGTACATTATTCGTTTTTATATCCAACAGAGGATCAGCTCAAGCGCTGACTCTCTGCTCCTGCTGCATCTTGTCTTGCTTTACCGAGATAAACTGTACATCTCGTTTCTGCATCAGTGCAGCAAGGCTGATGCCATTTAAAAAGTCAGAAATCTGTTTGCTCAGGTCACCCCAGAGCGAATGTGTCAGACAGCGGGTACCACTTTGGCAATTCCCCTGGCCTTGACAGCGGGTGGCATCGACAGATTCATCTACCGCATGTACCACCATGCCCACCGAGATGTCATTGGCTTCCAGTCCGAGGCGATAACCACCACCGGGACCGCGCACACTGGCAACCAAGCCCTGCTTTCTCAGTTTGGCAAAGAGTTGTTCTAGATAAGAAAGGGAAATCCCCTGGCGCTCGGAAATATCTGCCAGCGGTACCGGCCCCTGCGCCGAATGTATGGCCACGTCCAGCATGGCTGTCACTGCGTAGCGACCCTTAGATGTAAGTTTCATAAAACGACCACGGCTCCCAAACAGGTATGTGGGAATTTCAACATACCCGAGCAATTTAGTCAAGTATAAATCCTACTTGTTTACTCGGGTATTGTGGTTCATAAATCAGGTTGAATACCCTGTCTGCTTGGTGGGGTATTTAACCTTTTTCGCCACGATTATTCAATGGCAAAAGCCGATAAAATGGTCATCGAGTATCAGATAATGGGATCAAACTCATCCATTGACTGTTGACGCTTTTGTGCCGCAGCAGTTTCGGCATCACTGAACTCGCCCACATCCAATTCGGGCAGACGTTCAGTACAGACACTACCGCCCATTTTCTGAACCGCCTGACAAACTTCCTGTACTTTGGAGTCCATCAAATGCATATGATCCAGCATCTGGCCTATGGCATTGGCAACAGGGTCTGGATTATCGGGAGAAACGGCGTAGGCATCAAAACCGTACTTCTTGGCCATGGCACTGCGGCGGGCACTGGTTTCCTTGGATTGAGCCGATGCAACAGTGACGGCCCGGCCAGGAATGCCCACAACGGTAGTGTCCTTGGGCACATCTTTAACCACCACAGAGTTGGAACCAACACGAGCCCCATCATGCATAGTAATGGGGCCAAGCACCTTGGCTCCTGCGCCTATAACCACGTTATTGCCCAAGGTCGGATGACGTTTGCCGGCTTGCCAGGTGGTGCCCCCCAGAGTCACCCCGTGATAAAGAGTGCAGTCATCACCAATTTCGGCTGTTTCGCCAATCACGACTCCCATGCCATGGTCAATAAAAAATCGCCTACCTATGGTTGCGCCCGGGTGTATTTCCACCCCGGTAAGCCAACGGGAAAAAGTAGACAGACAGCGCGCCAGAAAACACCAATTGGCCTTCCACAGTTTATGGCTGATACGATGCAGCCAAATGGCCTGCATTCCCGGATAGTTGAGCAATATCTCCAATGTGCCCCGCGCCGCAGGATCCCTGTGATAAATGGATCCTATGTCCTCTTTCAGTCTGGCTATCACACCCATCTTGATTCCTCGGATTACTCTTCTTTACTGTCGACCTTTTTTTCTACCGATGTCAGGATCCCGCGCAGTATATTCATCTCCTGCGTTTCGATTCTGGCCCGGGTAAACAGGCGCCTCAGCTTAATCATCACCTGTCCCGGATGATTCTTAATGATAAAGCCGGTTTTTTGCAGTGTCCGTTCCAGATGTTCAAAAAAGCGCTCATGATCTTCACTGCTGGGATACTCGACCAGCTCCTGCTCGGCTTGTTGATGTTTCTCCAACCAGGCCACCCGCGTTTCATAGCAGATAAGCTGCACCGCCTGAGCCAGGTTGAGTGAGCTGTATTCCGGGTTGGCGGGGATACACACATGATAGTGGCATTTTTGCAACTCTTCGTTGCTCAAGCCATGGCTTTCACGGCCAAAGACAATAGCGACAGGCCCCTGGCAACTTTCAAGCGCCAATTTGCTGCCCGCCTCACGGGGTTCAAGCACGGGCCAGTCGAGTGTGCGACTGCGGGCACTGGTGGCAATCACCAGACTGCAGTCTTTAATTGCCTCTTCCAGGCTGTCGACTTTGACCAGATGTTTGAGAATATCAGAGGCGCCGGCGGCAAGCGCTATGGACTGACCGTCTGGTTCAGCTTTTGGCTCCGCTAGATAAAGGTTGGATAATCCCATTGTTTTCATGGCCCTGGCCACAGAACCTATATTGCCGGGATGCGTGGTACCTACCAGGACGACACGAATATTGGAGAGCATGGAACAACTTCAAAAATAAAAAATCAGGAGGCGGATGGTACCACAGGCATATTTTTTTGCTTATAGAAAAATCGCCATTTGATATCGGCGTCAACTAGGGTATAATCTGCGCCGAATTTTTGTCCGTTCTTTAACATCCAGGGGATTGCAATGCATCCGATGCTGACTATTGCCGTGCGCGCTGCTCGCGCTGCGGGCCAAACTATTATGCGTGCCTACACCGAACTCGACCGTATTGAAGTCGATGCCAAAGGTGTCAACGATTTTGTGACCAGTGTAGACAAGGAAGCAGAAGCAGCAATTATCTATCAGATCCGCAAGTCCTATCCAGACCACAGCATAGTGGGTGAGGAAAATGGCGAAAACCGCGGCACCAACCAAGATTATCTGTGGATTGTTGATCCTCTGGACGGCACCAATAACTTTGTTAATGGTGTACCTCACTTCGCCGTTTCTATCGCCATGCAGTACAAGGGCAAAACTGAAGTTGCCGTTGTTTATGATCCCGTTCGCGACGAACTGTTTAGCGCCGTCCGCGGTAAAGGGGCCAAGCTGAATGATTTCCGTCTGCGAGTAAACAATGTCAACGATCTGGGTGGAAGCCTGGTTGCCACTGGATTCCCTTTCAAGGCCCGTCAGCACACCGAAACTTATATGAAACTGTTTGGCGAAGCTTTCTCTCTGAGTGCCGACTTACGCCGCGCCGGCTCTGCCGCTCTGGATCTGGCTTATGTAGCCGCCGGTCGTGTAGACGCCTTCTTCGAACTGGGCCTCAAGCCTTGGGATATCGCCGCCGGCGATCTGATTGTTCGTGAAGCCGGTGGTACAGTTACCGACTTCAGTGGCGGTCACAACTACCTGCTCTCCGGCCACATAGTTGCCGGTGCGCCTAAAGCCACCAGCCTGCTGGTCAAACGCTTCCGTCCTCTGTTGAGCGACGCTCTGAAGTAAGTTATTAAGCAAGGTGCTTAATTAAATAGAGAAAACCGCCTTATGGCGGTTTTTTTATACCTGGGTGCCGCGAAAGTGAAGCCAACCTCAGTCCATTCGCCCCTTGCTTGATGGAATCAAGATTTGCTCAAACCGGGATTAATCAATAAGGCGTTGGACGAGCCAAGCCGAAATAACCAAGGATGAGTATCTTCCCCCTACCCTTCAAGCAGATAACTCTTTGGATGTATTTACATGCATTTACATTACACCTTAAAATACCCGAGTATTTTGTTTGGGTATTTGAGGCAAGACTATGAGCAAATCCGGCACTCGCAACATCCGAGGCAGCATCCTCAACATCGATGAACCGGCCAACAAGCAGTTTCCACTGGCGCTCTTTCGTTTGGGCTTCAGGCCTTTTTTTCTCGGTGCCAGCCTGTTCGGCTTGTTGTCGCTCTTGCTTTGGGGAGCCTTGCTCAGTGGTCAAACCCAACTGACGTTCCACGCCAATCCCCTGTGGTGGCATGGTCACGAAATGTTATTCGGTTTCACCGGCGCTGTTATCGCGGGCTTTTTGTTAACAGCAGTTCAAAACTGGACAGGGATCCCCGGCATAAGAGGCTGGCCTTTACTGCTGCTCTGGTGTCTATGGCTGGCTCCCAGACTACTCTTGCTCGATGCCGACACAATTCCTTTTACCTGGGTCATGCTGCTGGATCTGGCCTTCTTCCCGATCACGGCGCTACTACTCGGTTTAGCCGTTATTCGAGTCAAACAGTGGCGTAACCTGGTGTTTGTGCCGCTGCTGCTGTTGCTCTTCGGCGCCAACGTCCTCTCTTATCTCGGCCTTGAACAGCCAGGGTTGGCACAAAAGGCACTGCAGGCCGCGGCGTTGTTGATCGTTATTCTGGTGGCCCTGCTCGGCGGCAGGGTGATCCCCTTCTTTACCGAACGCGCCACAGATTTCAAGCGCGGGGCGCCAAGCCCTGTACTCGAGGCACTTAGCTTCGCTTCTTTGATTCTCATGCTGATCAGCTTGTTTTTACCCTATTCCTGGTTGACACAAACATTGGCCTTGCTGGCTGGCACAGTACTGTTGTTGCGCTGGGCACGCTGGGGCTGGCATGCCAGCCTCAAGGTACCACTGCTATGGTCACTGCATTTAAGTTACCTGTGTATTCCGATAGGACTGCTGATTATTGGTGTCAGCGGCCAGATGATGTTGGGGTTTCATGCTCTGACCGTTGGCGGTATGGGTGGAATGATCTTGGCTATGATGGCAAGGGTATCTCTGGGGCATTCCGGCAGACCATTGCAGATTGCCTGGCCTATGATCCCCGCCTTTGGCTTAATGTTACTGGCTGCAGCCTTGAGGGTCGCGGCAGCCATTGTGCCTCAGCTAAGTCAAATCTTACTTATGGGCGCGATTCTCTGCTGGCTATTGGCATTTACCACTTTTATAGTGCTTTACGCGCCAATTCTTTGCCGAGCGAGGTTGGATGGCCGCCCCGGTTAAAGGTTCTGTGAAAGCTATCACACAGATTTCGCGGCGAACTGGAAATTTACTGATACTATTTAGGAAATGATTTCAGGGAGTTTTCATGGAACTGTATCGCCAATACGGCTCTAAGAGCCTTAAAGCCGTCGAACATCTGGTCTTGTTTGTTATTGCCATTGCCACAGTCGTCGCCATTGGCCAGGAGATAGTGCATATCTTCAAAATGGGCGCTGTGGCCCTTGCCGATCTGCTGCTGCTATTTATTTATCTGGAAGTGCTGGCTATGGTGGCCAATTATGCCGAATCCGGCAAGTTACCTGTTCGTATGCCACTCTATATCGCAATAGTAGCTTTGGCCCGTTATCTCATCCTGGACATGAAATCGATGGAAGATTGGCGCATAGTGGCCATTTCAATCTCAACCTTGGTACTTGCCGCAACCGTGATAGTGATCCGCTGGGGACAGTTAAAAATGCCCTACCCCAAGAATCAAGAGTATGACAACTAACTGGAACCCGGCAGACGCCGGGTTCTTTTTTATCTGCTCTTTAGAACTGACCCTAGCTATCGACAAATCTATGCTATTTTTAAAACACTTACCCCATTTCACATAGGGTTTGATTCTCACATCGATAATGAAAATGTATGGTGCAAATACGCTAAATCAGAGTTGTCAGGACACATGTCCAGAGCCGTTTCCGCATCCACAGCCTCGAGAGACTCAAACCTAGTAAATATGGGATAACGGCCTACTATCCATTGAACTTAAGGGGACTGCCATGGATGAAAATCTGGATGACTTTATCGAAAGACGCAGATCATTGCGGGTCGATCTGGAGGCGGAGCGGATCAGGCTTCATTGGATAAATAAAGCGGGTGATGAACTCAATGACGATGGCATCTGTATCGATCTGTCCAGACGGGGAGTTCTGTTTGAATACCATCAGCCCTTTACCTTGGGAGAACTGGTATCTGTAACCTTCCATGCAGGAACCGATTCACAAAATACCATCAAGGGACAGGTGTGCCGTTGCAGCGAGATCAACCCAAAGCGTTTTCACATCGCCATGCAACTTATCTAGACCCCGACGTAGTATCCGGGGTGTTCTATACTTTACATCAACTTAAGTACCAAGGACACGGGGAGAAAATCCATGATACTGCTCGTAGGCGGAGAGAAAGGGGGCAGTGGCAAGAGCTGTCTGGCCCAAAATCTGGCTGTACACATTACCCAGAAATATCGGGCCAACGTGTTAATGGTCGACTGTGACCCCCAGCGCACCACATCCGACTGGATCCAGGCCCGCAACAATGACCCTTCCCTGCCTGCGATCAACTGTATTCAGCTCTACGGCAAGATCCGTAACGATCTCCTGAGCCTGGATGAACGCTTCGACTATGTGATAGTCGACTGCGGTGGCCAGGATAACCTGGCAATGCGGGCCGCCATGTCGGTGGCCAGTTATGTGGTGATCCCTTTGAGACCCAAGCGGCGTGATTTAAAAACCTTGCCCCATATGGAAGATATGCTCAGCACCTGTAAGATGGTCAACCCCAAGATGGTGGCAACAATAGTGTTGACTCAATGTCCGGCGCTGCCTTCACAGTTCAAACGCATTCTGGAAGCGAAAGATGTAGTAAAATCGTTCGGTCTGAGGGCGCTGGACTCGGTCACTTTTAGCCGCAATATCTATGATGACAGTGAAGAAAAAGGCTCTTCGGTCATCGAAATTGAGCCCGATGGAAAAGCCGCCGAGGAGATACGCAATATTGCCGACGAGCTGTTATCCATCCCGCCGGAAAACTCTTATGAGCTTAACTGATCTCAAACGTCACAAGATCAAACCCAAGGCCAAAAAGGTCTCTGTCGACGATTTCATCGAAGATGCCAATAACTACGCCCATGGAAAACCCAGTCGCTTAGGCGGGAGCTCTTTGGCCAAATCACGAACGGGACTGGATAAAAAATCAACCCGTCTCTATCGCCATGCCACTTTTACCCTGACTGAAGCCAGCATTAGTCAACTGGACAACATTGCCCGCAAGACTGGTATTGCCAAGTCCAAACTGCTGCGGATCTTCATTCGTAACTTTCACAGTCTGAGCGACAAAGCCCAAGCCGAAATGATTGCCAAAGATCAGGCGAATGAAACTCAGTGACGACAAATTTTGCTCTCAAGGGTGCTCAGCCCCTGAGATGATTCGATAAATTTACCCTTGGCGGCCAGAAAGTTGAGCAAAGCCTCTGCGTCCATTCCCTCGGCGCTGCAGGTATGATAGCGGGCGTCTCTACCGAAACGCTCCTGCATCAATGCCTTGAGATTGTCCCGTTTAATGGGAGCGGTTTGTTCCAGCAACAACTGCAACACCTGATGGCCATGTACCGACGAATTCATGTATCCTCCACAAAACTATGAGTCGCAGTCGATTTTTAACGGATTTTGCTGCAGTATTCCCTGATTTAACGCAACTTGTTTGTCGTTATGGCGGTTGTTTGCTTGTGCAAGAGGAGTTGTCATGTCCCTTATTCTATTGCTGACACAGCAGATGAGCCTGTATTTGGTGATCGTTTATCTGGTCAGCAAGACCCCTTTGTTCAAGTTGTTTACCGAAGCATCGACCCGCCTGCCCCATAAGATCTTTCTCTATCTGGTGTTTTCCGGCTTTTGCATCATGGCAACCTATTTCGGTGAGCAAACCCATGGCGCTATCGCCAATACCCGCGCCATGGGTGCAGTACTCGGTGGTCTGCTCGGTGGCCCGACTACGGGTTTGCTGGTCGGCTTGACCGGCGGCTTACACAGATACAGTCTCGGTGGATTCACCGATCTGGCCTGCGCGGTTTCCACTACCTTGGAAGGTTTATCGGCCGGGATGATCAGCTATTATCTGCGCCGTCAAGGCAAGGCCGAGTTGGTATTCAATCCCATTCTGGTGTGTCTTATCACCTTTTATGCCGAGATGATGCAGATGAGCATTATCTTGCTGCTGGCTGAACCCTTTGATGAAGCTTGGGGGCTGGTGCGTCAAATAGCTCCGCCCATGTTGCTGGTCAACTCCATAGGTGCGGCCCTGTTTATGAGCATGGTACGGGATCAAAAAACCATGTTCGATAAGCTCTCCTCCAGCTTTTCCACCAAGGCGCTGAAAATTGCCGAGCGCAGCGTGGGGCTCTTGAGCTCCGGCTTCAACGAGGAAACCAGTACTCAGGTTGCCAAGATAGTCATAGAGGAAACCAATGTCGGCGCAGTGGCCATCACGGACAGGGAAAAACTCCTGGCCTTTATCGGCATAGGTGCCGACCACCACTTGCCCGGCACCTTGATATCGTCCCAAATAACCCTGGATGCCATACACCAGAACAAGGTTATGTTTGCCGATGGGGTGGAAGTTCCCTATGCCTGTTCCATTTCCCCCAACTGTAAACTGGGTTCCAGTTTGGTGATCCCACTTCGCAGTGACAACGAGGTCATAGGCACCATTAAACTGTATGAACCCAAGAATAAGCTGTTTCTCAACATCAACCGCACCTTGGGAGAAGGGATCGCCCGCCTGCTGTCGAACCAGATTCTCTACGGCCGTTTCGAGCAGCAACAAAACCTGCTCACCCAGGCGGAACTCAAACTGTTGCAGGCTCAGGTTAACCCACATTTTCTGTTCAACGCGCTTAATACCATAGGTGCCATCATACGTCGCGATCCGCCCATGGCCAGAACCTTGCTACAACAGCTGAGTCAGTTTTTACGGATTAACCTCAAGCGTACTGCCGGCCTGGTGACCCTGGGAGATGAACTCGAGCATATCGAAGCCTATCTCACCATAGAAAAAGCCCGCTTCATTGATAAGCTCGAGGTGGATATCGCCATACCCGAATCTCTGCTGACCATCAGAGTACCGGCCTTTACCCTGCAGCCCATCATAGAAAATGCTGTCAAACATGGCACTTCGCATCTGATAGACACTGGCCGTATTCAGGTAGAAGGCCGCCGCACAGATGACAGACTCATACTGGAAGTCACCGACAATGCCGGGCTTTATCAACCCGCCGAAGAATCCGATGGCCTGGGGATGAATCTGGTGCATAAAAGAATACAAAATCTCTTCGGCCCCGATTATGGCGTGAGTGTCGAATACCAACGTGACAGTTACACTAGAGTCAGCATACATCTACCTATAACGGAAACAGCCCTATGATCACTTGTCTTATTGTCGATGACGAACCTTTTGCCCGCGAAGAGTTGGCCGAGCTGCTGCTTCAGGCCGGCGACATTGAAATTCTCGGTCAATGTGGCAACGCCATTGAGGCCATGCAGGCGATAGCCAAGCTCAAGCCTCAGTTACTGTTCCTGGATATTCAAATGCCGAGGATCAGTGGCATGGAGCTTATCGCCATGCTGGATCCCGACAATATGCCCAGAGTGGTATTTGTTACTGCCTACGATGAATTTGCCGTCAAGGCCTTCGATAACCATGCCTTCGACTATCTGCTCAAACCCTTGGATGAGAAGCGCCTCAGTCAGACCCTGGATAAGCTGCGCCGGGATCTCAGACCTCAGTCGCTGTCAGCCATAGCACCGCAACAACTGGAACACCTTCCTTGTTTCAGCGGCAACCGTCTCAAGGTGATCCCGGTCACTGAGGTAGAGTTTGTCTTCAGCGATCTCAGTGGAGTGCATGTTGCGACCGCCAGAGAAAAGGTTCATACCCAGTTAACACTGAAACTGCTGGAAGAAAAAACCCCGCTGCTCAGATGTCATCGCCAGTATCTGGTGGCCCCCAAGGCCATTGCCGAAATAGAACTGCTGGAAACAGGCGCCGAAGTCACCACTCGCAGCGGCGCCAAGATCCCGGTATCTAGGCGCTTTCTCAAGCCACTGAAGCAGCTGTTTGGTTATCAGTAAAGCACAAGCTAACAACCGCTCAGCGGCCTAGATAACCGCTCACCCCCGACTTTTGACCGCTGACCCAGTTCCCGCTGGGCCTTGTAACCAAAGTGTTTACAATTGCGTCAACTCAAATCGGGGAGATTACAACTATGATGTGGTTTTTGCTGTGTGTCGGTCTATTGATTGGCGGCTACTTCATCTACGGTACTTTTGTAGAAAAAATATTCGGGATCAACAATAAAAGACAAACACCCGCCTACGCCCAAACAGACGGTGTTGACTATGTGCCCATGTCCAAGGGCAAGGTCTACCTTATCCAATTGTTAAATATTGCCGGCGTGGGGCCTATTTTCGGTCCTATTCTGGGGGCGCTATACGGCCCGGCGGCCATGTTGTGGATTGTTATCGGCTGTATCTTTGCCGGTGCGGTGCACGACTACTTCTCCGGCATGCTGTCGGTACGTAACGGCGGTCAGTCAGTGCCTAACCTGGCGGGTAAGTACCTTGGTAAAGGCGCCAAGAACTTTATGAACATCTTCGCCATCATACTGCTGTTGTTGGTAGGTGTGGTATTTATCTCGGCTCCTGCCGGCTTGCTCGGTAAGCTTACCGGCGGCAGCGTCGGTCTGTTTGTCGGCATTATCTTCGTTTACTACCTGATTGCCACCATAGTGCCGGTAGACAAAATTATAGGTCGCCTCTATCCCTTCTTCGGCGCCTTACTGCTGTTCATGTCTATCGGTTTGACCATAGCCATAATCCTATCCAGTGAACATACTCTGTTGCCGGGCTTTGAAGCCGGTGACTTTCTGCAGAACCTGAACCCTGACAATGCCCCGTTGTGGCCAGCGCTCTTCATCACCATCGCCTGTGGTGCCGTGTCAGGTTTCCATGCGACGCAGTCCCCACTGATGGCACGCTGTGTTGAAAATGAATCCAATGGCCGCTTCGTGTTCTACGGTGCCATGATAGGCGAAGGTATCATTGCCCTTATCTGGTGTGCCGTGGCTCTGTCTTTCTTCGACGGTGTCGAGGGACTGAAAGCCGGCATGGACGGCAACCCTGCCAACGTGGTTTACAGCGCCTCAACCGGCCTTCTCGGTGCAGTCGGTGGCTTCATGGCGGTGCTTGGGGTAATCATTCTGCCTATCACCTCCGGCGATACCGCCTTCCGCTCCGCCCGGCTGATCTTATCTGAGTACTTCAATATGCCTCAGACTGAGATGCCCAAGCGACTGATGTTGGCAATTCCGCTGTTCATCATAGGGGCCATACTGACCCAAGTGGACTTCGGTGTCATTTGGCGCTACTTCGGGGTCGCCAACCAAGCCACTGCAGTGATGATGCTATGGACAGCTTCAGCCTACCTGCTACGCCACAACAAGCTGCACTGGATCTGTACCATTCCGGCGATGTTTATGACCACAGTGGTGATAAGCTTCCTGCTCAACTCCAGTACCCTGGGCGCAGGTCTGCCAATGACAGTATCCACCATCAGCGGCATAGTGGTGACTCTGCTGATAACCGCCCTGGTGATAATAAAGACCAAGGGCCGCAACGAGGTCGATGAAATACTCCCAGAAGAAGGTTAAGCTCTGGAGGTAAAACGTTGCATAAACCAAGAGCCGCCCTTTTGAGGCGGCTCTTGTTATGTAAAACGATTCGCAGCAACCGAGCCAATCACAATGCCAAGGGCTTCAACACTTTAGGTTCTACCATCACGCTGGCACTGTCGCTGCTCAGATAAATAATCCCGTCGCTGATATTGCAGCCCAGTTTCATTGAACGGCTGACCAACTGCGCCATCTCCTTCACCTGCTCTTCGGGTATCTCCCACACCTTAAGGTTGGCATAACGGTTAAAGGCATGTTGATTCTGTTGCCACCATACCGGCACGCTGCGGCCACCATAAGCAAACAGCTGCACTTCGTCGGCACGGCCGCTAGCCTTGCGCAGCCATTTTTCATCGCTCTGGCCAAACTCGACCCACAAACGAATATCACCGTTAAGCTCGCGATCCCAAAGTTCGGGTTCATCATCAACACATAAACCCTTGCTGAAGGCCAAACTGTCAGAAGCGTTGAGCGCAAAAGCCAACAAACGCACCATCATACGCTCGTCGGTTTCCGACGGATGTTGGGCAATGGTCAGCTGATGATCCTGATAATAATGCCGGTCCATATCAGCAATACTGAGCTGAACTTTAAAAATACTCGCCTTCAAGGCCATGATAACTTCTCTGTGATAGGAGGCAGATGCAGCCTCAATAAGGAAATAAAGGGTTTAAATAGCGCCGGGGCGCAAATGTTTGGCGAATGGGAACGCCGCTTTGAGCCTGGCGACTTCGTTTGCGTCGGCCAGACGCAGCATCCGCATGCCGGCTTGATAGGATGCCAACAGGGCACTGTCGGCCATGGGGGCTGTGCGTGACGCGTCCCGGCGGATAAGCTCCAGTAACTCAGCCGTTGGGGCGCCATCTGTTATCAGGCTGTCTATCCGCTGCAGCATCGGCATCGCGGCCAGCGGCAACAACTGCAGATGGCAATCATCTGCCAGCAGCAATAACTCTCCCTGCACCTCGCCTGAGACAAAACTCAGCTCAAAATTCTCCCGGGTGCTGGCATCAAACCTGTCACCATTGAGCTTAAAAAAATGCTCCCAGAAGCGCCGCCTGGCATCCACCGAAGGCAAGCGCTGCTGCACTTCCTCTCTGTGATCGGCAATAAAATCCAGCAAAGAGCTAAGGCTTGGCGGCAGCAGAGTTTCAAGTTTAGCTCTCAAGTCTCTCGCAAACACAGGCGCGGCACCGGCGGTACTGATGGCCATTACCAGCCGTCCTCTATCAACGATGGAGGGCGTGATAAAATCACACTCGGATGGGGTATCAACCACATTGACCCATGCACCAAGCTCGCGTGCCTTGGCCGCCAGGGTTTGGTTTAGATTACTATCAGCTGTAGCCAGATAAACCAGCTCTCGCTCGGCAAGATCCCGCTCTTCCACGCCCCGGCGAGACAGCCAAATCCGTCCGCTGGCGGCATAGGCTTCCACCTCGGCGTTCACCTTGGGCGCCACAAGGTGAATTTCAGCTTGAGTTCTGGCCAAAAGATCCAGTTTACGGCTGGCCACTTCACCACCACCGACCAACAGCACTCTTATGCGTGAGGTGTCAACAAAAAGAGGAAAATACTGCATTAATCCTGTACCAAAGGCAGTTCGTGGGCACACCAGGCGCGATAACCACCGTCAAGGGCAGCCACATTCCGGTACCCCAAGCGTTGCAAACTCAATGCCGCCAGTATAGCGCGTTGCCCACCGGCGCTGTAGAGTAGCAGCGCCGCTGACTTGTCCGGGAATCGCTTACCAATATCCCGCTCCAGTATGCCTCGGGACAGATGCTTGGCCAGCGGCAGGCGATCTTTTAGCCACTCATGATCTTCTCGTACATCAATGAGCTGCCAGCGATCATCATGCTGATACTCTTCTATGCTTAACTCTCGAACCAGATCCCTGGCCTGTTCAACCAAGGCCGTAAAATCAAGGCTATTTGTCATTTGTCACCTCCGGGCCCTGCCATCGATAGCTTAATTATGGCACTCGCTGCGTTCGGCGCTACACTGCCAGCAAAGTTCAAAACTGGCGTCGTTGAACTCATGACATTGCAGGCACTGCCACTGAGGCCTATCGGCATCGAGACTAGCCAATTGTGATTGTGCTTGCTCCCGCTGCGATTCAGGAACCCACAGCTCTACGGTTTGCATATCAACCGGCAACTCTCCCACGCCGCCCAGCAAGGCTTCACCGCGCAGCTCAACCCTCAATCCTGAGGTTTCCAGCATTCCCTTCCAGGTATGGGCCTGCAGCAGATTACCACCGGCTACCATGACTTTTCGTTCTTCCATGTTTCTTCCTACAACTTTAGGCTCTGCCACGGCAGAGAAATTAAGGAATGGATCCTGTGGAAGGATCCGCAGCCCATGCTACTGATAAACGCCTGGACTGTCGAGTGACAGCATTAAGTGAATTTACCTTTTGATAACAAAAGCGCATGTTTGAGCCATAAACTCAGGTTTTATTCCAACTCGGAGCTATCTCCGTAATGCTCAGACACAAAAAAGCCACCCGCAGGTGGCTATTTTCTACCCGGTTTATCAGGGCATAATGGAAGGCTGATCGGCGCCTTCCTTCTCCACTTCCACCGGCATCATATGCTCGCGGTTGATCCCAAGTTTAATGGCCAGGAAACTCGCCACATAGATGGAGGAGTAAGTACCCACCAAAATCCCCATCAGCAATGCCGTGGCAAAGCCGTGGATCAGGGTGCCCCCCTTGAGAAACAGCGCTACCACAGTAATAAGCGTGGTTCCGGTAGTGATAATGGTACGGCTCATGGTCTGGGTGATTGAGGTATTCACCACTTCCACAGGTGTTGCCTTACGCATCTTGAGGAAGTTCTCACGAATACGGTCAAACACCACGATAGTATCGTTAAGCGAGTACCCCACCACGGTCAGCAAACCTGCCAGTACCGTCAGGTCGAACTCCAACTGCAGGAAGGAGAACACCCCCAGCGTCACTATCACGTCGTGCGCCAATGCGGCGACCGAACCCATAGCCAGACGCCATTCAAACCGGAAAGAGACGTAGATAAGAATACAGATCAGCGCAACCAGTACCGCCAGGCCACCCTGCTCTGCCAATTCCTTACCGACCTGAGGGCCGACAAATTCTACGCTCTTTTGCTGCACTGCCGGGTCTTGCTTGGCAGCAGCGGCAAAAACTTCCTTAACCTGAAGGTCGCTCTTGATGTCTTCGCGCACCTGCAGGCGCACTACCACATCACGACTGGAGCCGAAGTTTTGCACCACGGCACCCGAGGTCGGTTCGGTATCGAGGGCAAGACGCAGCTCGTCCAGGTTAGCGGGTTTGCTAAATTCCATGATGACAGAGGTGCCACCGGTAAAATCCAGCCCCCAATTGATCCCCTTGGTTGCCAGGGAAGTCAGAGAAGCTACGACCAACACTGCCGACATAATACTGATAGGCAGAGCATGACGCAGGAAGTTGATAGAGCCTTTAATTGATAAAATCTGCAACATAATCAGCTTCCTCAGATCGACAGTTTCTTCACGCGCTTGCCGCCCCACATGGCGTTTACAACCGCCCGGGTACCGACAATAGCGGTAAACATGGATGTCGCGATACCTATCATCAGGGTCACGGCGAAGCCTTTAATGGCGCCGCTGCCCACTGCGAACAGGATAAGTGCGGTGATGAAGGTGGTAATGTTGGCATCGGCAATGGTGGAGAACGCGTTGCCATAACCTTCATGAATAGCCTGCTGAACACTGCGACCTGCGCGAAGCTCTTCACGGATACGCTCGTAGATAAGCACGTTACCATCCACCGCCATACCCACTGTCAGCACCATACCGGCGATACCCGGCAGCGTCAGTACTGCGCCCGGGATCATCGACATCACACCCACCACCATGATCAGGTTGGCACACAGCGCCAGGTTGGCAATAACACCAAAGGCACGGTAGTAGATCAGCATAAAGATCAATACCACAGCCATACCCCAGAGCATTGCCTGCATCCCGTTTTCAATGTTTTCGGCACCCAGGCTTGGGCCTATGGTACGTTCTTCCACTATGGATACAGGTGCAATCAGCGCACCGGCGCGCAGCAGCAACGCCAGGTTCTGGGCTTCGCCATGAGACAGACCCGTGATAACAAAGTTACGGCCGAGGCGGGCTTGAATGGTCGCGACAGAGATGACTTCCTCGATCTTATCCATCTTCACGCTGCCATCAGGGTTACGCTTACCGCTGTCCTTATACTCGATAAACAAGGTCGCCATCGGCTTGCCGATGTTGTCTTTGGTCACGTTGGAGAAGATATTCCCGCCCTTGGCGTCCAGGCTGATACTCACCTGAGGCCGGCTGTATTGATCGAAGCTTGGCTGAGCGCCGGTAATATGATCACCGGTCAGCATCACTTCTTTCTTCAATACCGCAATACCCCCTTCACGACGTGGATACACCTCGGAGCCGGGTGGCACCCGGCCCGATTGCGCCGCATTCATGTCGGCTTTCTCATCGACCATATGGAATTCAATGGAAGCGGTCGCCCCGAGGATCTCTTTGGCGCGAGCAGTATCCTGTACCCCCGGCAGTTCAACGATAATGCGCTCGGCGCCTTGACGTTGTACTACGGGTTCAGCAACCCCAAGTTCGTTCACCCGGTTACGAATAGTGGTGATGTTCTGCGACAGAGCGTCTTCTTTCACCTGCTTGAGGTAGACTTCGCTCATGGTGGCCATCAGGGCAAAGTTATTACCCTCGCTGGCGTCGCTGAACACCATATCGTTGGAGCGACTCTTCAGGAAACTCTCGGCTTTAGCCAGATTCTCGGCATCACGGAACTTGATCTCAATGCCTTTGGCCGTAGCCTTGACACCCGAGTAGCGGATCCCCTCTTCCCGCAGTTGACTGCGGAAATCGGCGATCTTGGCTTCTTCCATCTTGCGAATGGCTTCGCCCATGTCCACTTCCATCAGGAAGTGCACACCACCACGTAGGTCAAGACCCAATTTCATCGGTGAACCACCGAGAGACTCGAGCCAGGCCGGTGTCGCCGGTGCCAGGTTCAACGCTACGCTGAACTTGTCACCCAAGGCTTCGGCTATCGCTTCTTTGGCCAACAACTGCTGTTCGGCATTGTTGACTCTGACGAGTAGCTGACCGTTTTCCAACTCGGAACGCTTGACACCTATCCCCTTGCTTTGCAGCAAGTCGTTCACTTGTGTCTGAGTCGTGACAGTCACATCCGCACCGCGGGTGCCCACCACTTGTACCGCGTGATCCTCACCAAAAAGGTTAGGCACGGCATAGAAAGCCCCGATGGCGATGATAATGATCACCATCAGGTTCTTCCATAAAGGATACTTATTTAACACGCCTCAGCCCCCTTGGCTTATAGCGACTGGATAGAGCCTTTTGGCAATACCGCCGCGATATAATCTTTTTTGATGGTGATCTGGGTGCTGTCGTTCAGGCTCAGCAGAACATAATCATTCTCATCGCTGATCTTGGCGATTTTGCCTATGATGCCACCACTGGTCAGGACTTCGTCGCCCTTACCCAGGGACGCCATCAGATTTTTGTGCTCTTTAACACGCTTGGACTGAGGACGGAAGATCATGAAATAGAAGATCAGACCGAAGATCACCAGCATGAACACCAATTCCATGGTACCGCCAGACTGAGGAGCACCGGCCGCACTAGCGTAAGCATTTGAAATAAACATATTTTTCTCTTCTTATCAGCAAATAAAATCAATCCACCAATTCAGGTACTTCACGGCCTTGACGACCATAGAAGTCCTTCACAAAGGCGTCTAATGTACCTGTCTCAATGGCGCCGCGCAAACCTTCCATTAACCTTTGGTAGTAACGCAGGTTATGTATGGTATTGAGACGGGCCCCGAGAATTTCATTACAGCGGTCCAGATGGTACAGATATGCCCGTGAGTAGTTCTTACAGGTATAGCAGTCACATTCCGGATCCAGCGGTGATGTGTCGTCACGATGCCGCGCGTTGCGGATCTTGATAACACCTTCTGTGACAAACAAGTGGCCGTTGCGGGCATTACGGGTTGGCATCACACAGTCAAACATGTCGATACCGCGACGCACGCCTTCAACCAGATCCTCCGGTTTGCCTACCCCCATCAAATAACGAGGCTTGTCTGTGGGGATCTGCGGGCAAACATGCTCCAGTACTCTGTGCATGTCCGCCTTGGGTTCCCCTACAGCCAAGCCGCCGACGGCATAGCCGTCAAAACCTATTTCCAACAAGCCCTTGAGGCTTTCATCACGCAGATCTTCATAGACACTGCCCTGAATAATCCCAAACAGTGAGTTGGGATTTTCCAGGCGGTCGAACTCGTCCCGTGAACGTTTTGCCCAGCGCAGTGACATCTGCATCGACTTGCGGGCTTCGTCGTGAGTGGCAGGATACGGCGTGCACTCATCAAAAATCATCACCACATCCGAGCCGAGCGAATATTGGATCTGCATCGACTTCTCGGCATCCATGAAAATCTTTTCGCCATTAATGGGCGAGCGGAAATGCACCCCTTCTTCGGTGATCTTGCGGATAT
This sequence comes from Shewanella sp. BJSY2023SW001, assembly GCF_047314685.1. Taxonomy (NCBI): domain Bacteria; kingdom Pseudomonadati; phylum Pseudomonadota; class Gammaproteobacteria; order Alteromonadales; family Shewanellaceae; genus Shewanella; species Shewanella sp. BJSY2023SW001. The sequence continues at coordinate 14,204 of NZ_JBKORF010000082.1, read as the reverse complement.
CACCTAGGCTGAAAACCTGGAAACCACCCGAGTCGGTGAGAATCGGCCGTTGCCAGTTCATGAAATCGTGCAGATCACCATGCTTACGCATGATCTCTTCACCTGGGCGCAGCCAGAGGTGGAAAGTGTTCCCCAGCAGAATATCGGCTCCGGTGGCACGCACTTCTTCCGGAGTCATCCCCTTCACAGTGCCGTATGTTCCAACCGGCATAAAGGCCGGAGTCTCGACCGTACCTCGTTCAAAAATCAATCGGCCTCGGCGCGCGCGGCCATCAGTAGTATCCAATTCAAATTTCATGATTTACCTCGTCAGAGAAACAGTCTGACCTTAATTGCGCGGACTCGGGCCGCAGTGTTTAAACAACAGAGGGTCGAAAAGGCAAAAGGTTCACCCTTAAGACAAAATACCCGCTCATTGAGGCGGGTATTTTAAAGCAAAAGTCGTAATCAGTGAGCTTTTTTAGTCACAAACATGGCATCACCGTAACTGAAAAAGCGGTATTTTTCGGCAATCGCGTGCCGATAGGCGTTCATTACCTCATCAAAGCCGGCAAAAGCACTGACCAACATAATAAGAGTCGACTCCGGCAGGTGGAAATTAGTGACCATGGCATCCACTACCTGAAACTCATATCCGGGATAGATGAAAATATCTGTATCCCCTTTGAAGGCCTGCAGTTCGCCTTCACTCGCGCGAGCAGCGCTCTCGAGCGAACGCACGGAGGTTGTGCCCACCGCGATCACCCTTTTTCCGGCCGCCTTGGTGTTATGGATTTTAGCCACTACCTCGGCCGGCACTTCGGCCCACTCAGAGTGCATCTTATGTTCCAGTATGTTGTCGACCCGTACCGGCTGAAAAGTACCGGCACCAACATGCAGAGTCACAAAGGCGATATCCACGCCTTTGGCTTTCAGCTCGGCCAACATATTGTCATCAAAGTGCAAACCGGCCGTCGGCGCCGCAACCGCGCCCGGAGTTTGGTTATAAACTGTCTGATAGCGCTCTTTGTCGGCATCTTCATCGGGACGGTCGATATAAGGCGGCAACGGCATATGGCCTACCAGCTCCAGCACTTCAAGCACACTCGGACCGGATACCAGTTCAAGTTCAAACAGCGCGTCGTGACGTGCCAGCATCAACATTTTGAAGCCGCCATCGAGCAAAATTTCACTGCCTTCCTTCGGCGACTTTGAACTACGCACATGAGCAAGCACCCGCTTGTCATCCAGCATCCGTTCCACCAGGATTTCCAGCTTACCGCCGGTTGCCTTCTGCCCGAACAGGCGCGCCGGAATAACCCGGGTATTGTTGAATACCATGAGATCGCCGGGTTGAACCAGGTTCAACAACTCGGTGAAGCGGCAGTCGCTAAGAGCCCCGCTGTTACCATCCAGAGTGAGTAATCTGGACGCACTGCGTTTCTCCATAGGGAACTTGGCAATCAGTTCCTCTGGAAGATCGAAAGAAAAGTCTGCTACACGCATGAATGGGCCTCGGCTTAGCTGGAAACGGCGGCTAGTCTAGGGATTTGAGGCGTTAAGATCAAGGCTCCAGCGGTTCGTTTGCCTTTTCGGCAAGGGGCTTGTTGTCATCGAAGGGTTCGCGCCGATATTCGAGTTGCTCGAACGGAATATCTATATCTACCCTGCGCCTCTGGGGCCTTGGCGTTTTGTTGATAAGTTTATTGAACCAGTCCCACATCATCCTTGATCCTCTGTGTCACCGAACGCTAAGCGTAGCATCTTTTTCCACTGAGCAAAAAGAGAACATTCACCAGCGTCAGAGACTATTTTCATTTGCCGGCTTGTCATGGTAACTTGAGGGCGAATTCGACACCCAGTAACCAATATGAACTTCCTTGCACACCTGCATCTGGCCGATATCAGCCAAACATCTCTCGGCGCCAATCTCGCCGGCGACTTTGCCAAAGGCAATATTCAACAGTTTCCCAAACATTTGCAGCAGGGGCTCTGGCTCCACAGACAGATAGACAAGTTGACCGATAGCCACGAATTAACCCGCGAGTTAGTGCGTACTTTCCCCAAACCGCTTGCCAGAGTGGCACCTGTACTGATGGATTTGGCCTTTGACCATATGCTGGCAAAGTACTGGGAGGAATATCATCATCAACCTTTGGCTGCCTTTTGCGATAAGGCCTACGAGAGCCTCAGACAAACGCAATCCCTACCCGAAGGCTTAGCCAAACTGGCGCCAGTGATGGAGCAGCAAAATTGGCTGTTGAATTATCAAAGTCGCCAGGGGCTCAACAGTGCTGTAACCGGTGTGAGTCGCCGACTTTCAAAACCTGAGCTGTTCAACGGTGCCCAACAAGCGCTGCAAAAACTCGATACTGAAATTGAAATCGCCTTTCGAACCTTTTACCCACAATTGATGGCTTACAGCCGGATATGGGCCAGAAAGACACCCGCGGAATTTCTTTGATCTAAACCCAGCCCAAGGGCCGCTTCGGTTGAACCCACAAAGCCACTTTTGCCGGGCCCATGGCTTTGTTAAAATTGCGCCTTCACGAAGGAGAGTTCATGCAAGTTTTTGAGTACCGCCCACCGGCCCTGCCCTGGCTCGATATCCGCTATCTGGATCGCGATATTATTATCATCAACAAGCCATCCGGGCTGTTATCCAACCCTGGGCGCGCCGCCGTAACCCATGATTGCGCCCTCACCCGCTTACAGCGCCTGTATCCGGAAACCATATTGGTGCACAGGCTGGACTGCGCCACTTCAGGGATAATGGTTTTCGCCCGCAACAAAGCCGCCGAGTCCAGTCTCAAGACTCAGTTTCAGGAACGGCAAAGCGATAAACTGTATGTGGCCGAGGTGGCTGGACATCTTGAACAGCCAGCCGGTGTTATCGACTTGCCTCTGGCAGCGGATAAGGCCAACCCACCGCTGCAGCAAGTCTCAGAGCAAGGTAAGAGAGCGGTCACTCACTACAAAGTGCTTGAGCGCCGTGAGGATTCCAGCCTGGTGGCATTACAACCGGAAACCGGCCGGACTCATCAGCTCAGAGTCCACATGCTCGCATTGGGGCATCCGATTTTAGGGGATGATTTCTATGGTGGATGTGAGATTGAAAATGCCCGTCCGCGACTCTGTCTGCATGCTGCCAGCCTGGCATTTTGCCACCCTTACTCGGGTGCCGAGATGCATTTTGTCAGCCTGTCGCCTTTCTGACCCTTGCAAGGCTTGATAAAGAAAGCCTTAGAAAAAGCAGCTAAAGAAAACGCCCGCTTAGCGGGCGTTTTCTTTTTTTACAATGAGTCAAACAATTATTAAGCACTCATCACTGATTTGGGTTCCAGACTGAAGCTATCGCCTCCTTCAGTGCAAAACTGCAGCTTGCCCTCTGCAGTTAAAATAAAGTATTCACCAAACAGGTTACCACCCATATCTTCCAGACATAAACCGGCATTGGTCTGTTTGGACTTCATCTCATCCACGCTGTGGCAACCATCGCTGAACCAGGTTTCCAGAAACAGCTTGCCACCTTGACGATACAAGGTCAGTTCTTCACCACTGCCTGGGCGACTATCCTGCCAACAACCAAGAAATTCTCGCTGTTGTTCGTTCTGTCGGTGCAGACGCTTGCGCTTTTCTACTCCAGACATATCCATACCCTTAAACCATGTCAGCCCAGCCTCTTTGGCTGACCCCAAATGCATGACATTAAGCATAGAACTCATAGTGCCCCTTTACCCGGCCAAAAGTAACATAAAAGTGAAAAATTTGATTCCAAATCATTAAAAACCAATAAGTTAGAATGAAATCTCTCGAATGTGCGCAGTGTAGCCCAGTGACAAAATAAAAGTGTGATCAAGATCACTTATTGCGGAGAATTTAAGCAATTTATGAAATAACTCACACAATCCCCTTACCACCGGCCGTTTGAACGGTCACACCGTGGCAAATGGGGACCAAAAACAAAGGGCGGCCCAGAGGCCGCCCTGTATCTTCAACAATGTTTCCTAGGGAATGCTTCTTGCAAAGGACTAGGGCCATTTGCTGCGAACCACGCCTTGCACCCAGGCCTGTAAGTCGACGCAGAGCACACATGGGGCTTGTTCGCACCTTCCTTAGCTTAGCTTGCGATCTTCGGCCTGGCAGACTGCCGCGGTAAACAACACATCAGTGGAAGAGTTCAGCGCAGTTTCAGCCGCATCCTGAATGACCCCAATAACAAAGCCAACAGCCACCACCTGAATGGCAATGCTGTCACTGATGCCAAACAAGCTACAAGCCAGAGGGATCAGCAGCAATGAACCACCGGCTACCCCGGAGGCACCACAAGCCGACACGGCGGCCACCAGGCTCAACAGCAAGGCAGTTGGCAAGTCGACACTGGTTCCCGTGGTATGCACAGCTGCCAGGGTCAGTACGGTAATGGTAATTGCCGCGCCCCCCATGTTGATAGTGGCCCCCAGAGGAATAGAAACCGAATAGGTGTCTTTATGCAGTTTGAGGCGCTCACACAAGGCCATGTTCACCGGAATATTGGCCGCGCTCGAACGGGTAAAGAAGGCGGTTACGCCACTCTCTCTGAGGCAAGCGAACACCAATGGGTAAGGATTGCGTCTTGTCTTGTAGAACACCAAGAGCGGGTTCACCACCAGGGCTATGATAGCCATGCTTCCCAGCAAGACGCCTAGCAGACGGCCATAATTGTACACTTCCTCAAAACCGCTCTCGGCAAAGGTCACGGCCACCAGACCGAAAATGCCTATCGGCGCCAAGCGGATAATAAAGCGCACCATCTGTGAGATACCATGACTGACATCGGCAAATACCTGTTTGGTCGAGTCACTGGAATGATGCAGCGCCAATCCAAGACCAATACCCCAAGCCAGAATACCTATATAGTTGGCATTCATCAGAGCATTGACTGGGTTGTCGACCAATTTGAACAACAGAGTATTGAGAACTTCCAGAATACCTTGCGGCGGCGACAGTAACTGTTCAGGCGCCCTGAGCTTGAGTGTGGTGGGAAACATAAAGCTCATTACCACAGCTGTAAGTGCCGAGGCAAAAGTACCGAACAGGTACAAGGCGATAATTGGCCGCATATTGCTCTTGGTATTTTTCTTCTGATTGGCAATCGATGCCGCCACCAGCAGAAATACCAGGATCGGCGCGATCGCCTTAAGCGCGCCGACAAAAAGATCTCCAAGAAAAGAAACGCTCTTTGCCCATTCCGGAGCAAAGTGTGCGAGCCCCATGCCCGCGATGATCCCCAAAAGGATTTGCAGTACAAGACTGCTCTTGGCCAATCGGGCCAAAAGTAAAGAAGATTGGTTCATTGCCTGACCTGTCGTTATTATCTTTCTGGCACCAGTGCCACAGGAGTTACGTTTTTAGCGGATGAAACCGCTAATGTCTAGCTTTGAAGCCTATTTGTGTCGTCTGGATAACCCTGAACACGCATTTTGGCAACAGCGATGTCATTTTTGACTATCTTGTGCAATTTTGGCGCCTCTGAGCATGGCATCAATAAGTTCATGGGCATCGAACTTGGTGAGGGCTTCGTTGGCACCTACCTGGTGCGCCTGGCTGACACTGATCTCACTGGACAGCGAGGTATGCAGGATAATGTAAGCTCCGGCGAGTGCCGGTTTGTCTCTCACCTCAAAGGCGAGCTCATAACCATCCAGACCCGGCATTTCGATGTCACTCACCAGGAGATCCACTGGGCGCTTTTCGGCCGCGGCCTTTTCCATGATAGCCAAAGCCTGGGCACCGTTTGAGGTGACCTCATAAGGGATATTAATGGAGTCCAGCGCATCAGACAGTTGCTTTCTGGCTACTTTAGAGTCGTCCACCAACAAGATCCGCAGCGGTTTCAACCTTTCCCTTTGCACATCGGTCAGCATGGCCACACTCTGGGCCGCAATCGGGAAAATCTTTGACAGCAGCAACTCAACATCCAGCAATTGCACCAGCTTATTGTCGTAACGAGTCACTCCGGTGAGATAGGCATTGCGTCCCAGGTTATCCGGCGGTGATTCAATATCACGCCAGTTACATTCGAGGATCTTGTCGATACCGCGAACCAGAAAGCCTATCTCCATCCGCTGACAATCTGTGATGATGATAAAGCAACTCTTGCGCTCCTCTGCAGTAACCGGGCGATAACCAACGGCCGCCGCCATATCCACTACAGGAATGGTATGTCCTCTGAAGTTTACCGCCCCCATCACAGCCGGATGAGATTGGGGGATCTGGTTTAGTGGCATATAAGGTACCAACTCACGGATCTTCAGGGTACCTATGGCAAACAGCTGGCTTGCCGACAGATGAAACAGCAGCAGTCCCTGAGATTGATTGGCCTTACTCTTCATAACAACACCATTACAGACAATAAGTTAAACGCTTCAGGATAACACAGGCTTGAACCTATGGTGGTCAGCTGCAATTCACAATTGCGACTCAATAGGCAAAAGGCTGAGGATATCGGCACTGAGACGGCGCCAGAAACCGGCGGCTGGCTCGTTATAGAACACCTCTTGTTTGGCATCGTCATGCCACACCAGCTCATCCTCCTCCAGCGCCAAGCGGTAAGCATTACGTAGTAAGGCGCCGCCCAGTTGCCGCTGCATGTGTTCGGCAAGCTCGGGCTGATGTAGCAGTATGCCCATTTCAGTATTGATCCAGGCAGAACGAGGATCAAAATTGAACGAACCGACGAACACATCTTCGCCGTCCAGCACAAAAGTTTTGGCATGTAAGCTGGTGCGTGAGCTGCCGCGCCATGAAGAAGGCTTATGGTCGGGGTCAGCCTTGACTTCATAGAGGCTGACACCGGCTTCCAGTAGTTGCCGACGATACTTCTTGTAGCCACCATGCACGGCCACTACATCTGTGGCTGCCAGGCTATTGGTCACCACAGTAACCTCAATGCCGTTGGCTACCGCCTGTGCCAGGGCATCTGCCCCTTTGGATGTGGGCACAAAATAGGGCGAGATGATCAGTATGTTGTTTTCAACCTGGGACAGAAAACGACCGATATCGGCCAGCATCCAACTCTCGGGCTCGGCGCTGCGCAGCTTATCGGGCGGGTCGAACAACACCTTGGCTTCGCCCCAATACCAGTCGAGTTGCTGCTGCTCCATGTTGGTTATCAACTGGCTCTGCAACAAGCGCTGATAATAAGGGTGATCCTGCATCGCCTGCTGTTCCTGCCGCATCTTGGTATCGGCCTGCAGCAATTTTTCCCGGGTCAGACGCTTGGGCAGCAATTGCTCAAGCGGAATAGTCAGCGGCGCATTCCAGTAAAGATCAAACTGATCAGAGATAGCCGGTATCGCCTCGCCTATGGCGAGCAAGTCAAAGTCACCGAACTCAAGTTCATCGTTAGCGGAAAAATACTCATTGCCTATGTTGCGCCCTCCCACCACAGAAACCATGTTGTCCACCGTCAGCGACTTATTGTGCATTCTGTGGTTCAAGCGGGCGAAACTGAACAGCCAAGACAAGCCTCTGAAGGTGCGGGAATATACCGGGTTATAGAGGCGAACCTGAATATTGGGATGATGATTTAAGGCCGCCAGTCCGGATTCGAGCGGCGCACTCGTGGTATCATCCAGCAGCAGCCTTACCCGCACGCCGCGCTCAGCAGCTTCCAATAATTGCCACACCAGGGTTTTACCGGTTTCATCGGCCCGATAGATATAGTATTGCAAATCGATACTGCTCTGGGCACTGCGGATAAGTGCCAACCTGGCAATGAAGGCATCAACACCTTCGGCCAGTGGTAGTACGCCCGTCTGCGATGGGTGGACGGACAATTGAGGTTCCAGATAATCCAGCAAGACAGAACTCTCCGGCGTTGCCAGATAGCTGGAGTCGCTGTATGCGGGATCCCGTGTCGGTGCCGAACTGCAAGCGCTAAGCAAGGACAAGAGGACCAGCAATATTCCAAACTGTGGCAACATTCTGAATATTCTTCGAAATAATGAAGAGTATTCAAGCATTAATTCGTTCCGGGATCCAGTATTCCCGCCTCCGGCGTTAATTTGCTAATCCTGTAAAGCATAGAGCACATCGAACACAAACTGATCCCAACCATGGGATTCAAAGGCAACATCTGCCACCGCACGAATGCGGGCAACTGCATGCAGCGGCGCCACGCCATGCTCCATCAAGTAGTAGGCCAGTAATAGGCAAGTACGGTTTTGCCCCGACTCACAATGTACCAATACCCCTAGACCGGCCGCACGCTGACGCTGGATAAAGTCGAGTGCCTTGGGTAACTGCTCGACGCAGAGCCGCAAATCGGCATCCGACGGGGCTTCTCCACTCGGTAAAGGGATACAGGCAAACTCAAATGGCGACTGAGGCCAATCGGCGGCCAAGTTACCAGCCATATTGTCAGCCAAGGAAAGAATGGCGCCTATCCCGGAGCGTTGCAGCTCATCAAAATCCCAGTTCTGGCCTACCGGACCCCGGCTTCCTGCCAACTCTCCCTCTTCCAGCCAAAAGAGTGGTTGCATCTGTGTTTTCCTCAGTAATACGCAACTTTTGCTTGGCTTCAGAATACCCCAAATCGATAGAGAGTTTCGTTGATTTATGCCAAAAGATTAACTGGGACGACCGGCTTCCAAGTCAAGCAATTGTTGCTTCATGGTGAGGCCCCAGGCATAGCCGGTCAACTTGCCATCCTTGCCTATGACTCTGTGGCAAGGCACGATAATCGCTATCGGGTTGGCGCCATTGGCAGTGCCGACAGCGCGAACAGCTTTGGGGTTATCAATCTTTACGGCCAGCTCACCGTAACTGGTAAAACTGCCGTAGGGCAACCCCACCAATGCCTGCCAAACAGCGCGTTGAAAGCGTGTCCCCTTGGGAGCCAAAGGCAGTTCGAAGACCTGTCTGGTACCGGCAAAATACTCCAAAAGCTGGCTCTTGGTCTGTGTCAATATCGCCTCTGCCCGCGCCTTTTGCGCCGTACTCGCGCTAGCCAGCGGGATCCGGCGCTCTCTGTCATCCCCCGTCAAAACCGACAGATGTGACAACCCATGGGGCCCCGCAGCAAGCCACAGCCTGCCCACAGCCGAATCCATGCTAAGCTCCGCCACCGGCAGCAATTCTGCTATCGGCCACTCTTTACTCAACGATACGGCCAAGCTCGGATTATCTTGTGTACTCATAGGATTAATCCTTTGATTTTATAGCTTTTGAATAGGTGTTTGACAGATGCCTTTGCAACCCATTCCATTCTCTTCATTCAGCGCTTTCATTCAGTGCTTTCATTCCGAGCTGTCTATGGGCGCTGTGCCGAATGCCAAAGTTGCAGAGTAAGGTAGCTGCCCCAGGGCGACGCCGCTTCAGTGACACCTTGCAGTAATGCTTGGTAATGGCCCGCACCTTGATTGCCTTTATGCTGAGCAACTGCGCCTTGTTTAACCGAATCAGGATTAATTTGAGCCAAACTATCGTTACCCTTGGTCGAGATTGCTGTTTCAACAAGTAGCCTGAGCAGACGTTTACGGATTATCAAATCGCCGCCGAGCAACACATCAGGATCCGACAACCCGCGCATTCTGGCGTAGGCTATGGTCCAAGGGCCAATCCCTTTCAAACTGAGCCAAGCCTCAGGCTCGGTATCACCATGCTCAAGCTGAAAACGCGCCAACTCGGCCAGTGCCATCTTTCTGCTTGCGGGCATTTTCAACTCGTCAAAGTCCGCCGCCAACATACTTTCGGGCTCGGGAAAGAAGCTGATTTCGCGCCCGGCGATAACTCGCCGCTCACCTCTGGCTGCCACCAACTGCCCCAACAGTTTTGTGGCTTGGGTAACGCTGACCTGCTGGCCCAGAACAGCCCGCACCCCGGCTTCAAACAGAGAGCCTGCTGCCGGCAGCCTCAGCCCCGGCTCCCAACCAAAGGTGGAGTCTGCCAGTGTGATAGGTTGCAACACTTGCTCAACCTGCTGCATATCAGCGTCGAGATCCAATATCCTTCTTATCCGATTGACCAATACCGGCAACAAGCTAAGCTCGGCGCCCTCTTCCAATGCCAGGGTAACTGCGACTCTATTTTGCGAGGCCTGCAACTCGGCAAAAAACCAAGCTTTGAACCCGCCTTTGTCGCTGTTGAGTAACAGGCTGCGACCATAGCCCTGGCGGCCATTAAGTTCAAACCACTCCATTCCTGTTACCGCCCGCAGGCGATAGAAATCAAGCAGCGCTTGCCAGGCATAAGGCGGCCGGTAACTCAAAAACAGTTGCAGCCTGTTACTGTCGTCCATTTGCGTATCAGCGCTACGTCTGAGTGCCGACGGGGTTAGCTGCAGCTGACTCTGAAACACTTCGTTGAAACGGCGAATACTCGTGTATCCCGCAGCCAAGGCCACCTGCGTGATAGGGAGCCGGGTTTGGTGCAGCAACTGCTTGGCAAACATCAATTGCTGAAACGCAGCGTATTGCTTGGGAGACAGGCCCAGCGCTTCGACAAACAGCTTGCGCAGATAACGACTGCTGATCCCGAGACGCAGTGCCAAGTGCTCGACACCTTTCGCCGACTCGCCGCTCAAGGCGCCCTGCTCTATCAGAGTTACCGCCCGCTCCAGCGTGGTTCTCGTGCCTTTCCAGGCACAGGAACCTGGCGCGCTTTCCGGCCGACAGCGCAAACAGGGGCGCAAACCTTGATTTGCTGCGGCTGCGGCCGAGAAAAAATATTCGACATTTTCCTCTTTCGGCGCCACCGCCGGACAGATAGGCCGGCAATAGATCCCCGTCGTCTTCACCCCGATAAAGAAACGGCCATCAAACCTGGGATCGCGACTGAGTCTCGCCCGGCGGCAGGTGTCGGCGCTGAGCTCAGTAAAAATCGTCATCATCTGTTTCGCTATCGTCTATAACCTGGATGCAGATTACCCCGCAAACACGAGGGAAACCAGCGGAAAACGGAACTGGACCCCGAGACTAAACCCAAACAGTTGATCCGGAATAATAGCTGCCCTGCCGGTAAAAATTGGGTATGCTGGAACGGCTTGAATAAAAATCACTCCAGATCCGCAAGGCCCGATGTCTGCCCGCATAACCGGGCAAGAATCATTCTTTGCCAAGAGATAAATCGCCCATAACAGTTTGCCAAGAGAAGGCCATGATAAAGACGTTGTTTTCCCGCTTTGAACACTGGACGGATCCACTGCCGGATATAGAACCATCTCCACCGCCCAAAGGGCTCTATGCTTTTTGTCGCCACTACACCAAAGGTTTCGAGCGACCGTTGATATTGATGTCAATATTGACCGCAATTCTGGCCATGCTGGAAGTGTCGTTGTTTGGCTTTATGGGGCAGTTGGTTGACTGGCTGGTAGACAAGGATCCACAAACCCTGCTGCAGGATGAAGGACTCAAGTTACTCGGCATGACCTTGCTGGTACTCGTGCTCTTGCCTGTACTCATCTTGCTGCACGCCTTGATTGTCTACCAAAGTCTCTTGGGCAACTATCCGATGGCCATCCGCTGGCTGGCGCACAAATACTTGTTGAAACAGAGTGTTTCCTTCTATCAGGACGACTTTGCCGGCCGCATAGCCACCAAGGTGATGCAAACCTCTCTGGCGGTGCGGGAAACCGTGATGAAACTCCTGGACGTGCTGGTCTACATAATGGTGTATTTCACCTCCATGCTGGTGATGATCGCCAGTGCCGATATGCGCTTGATGCTGCCCATGTTGGCATGGCTTGCCATCTATATCGGCCTGCAGTGGTATTTCGTGCCCAAGTTGAAAGCCGTGTCTACCGAGCAAGCCGATGCCCGCTCAACCATGACAGGTCGAATCGTCGACAGCTACACCAATATTGCCACGGTCAAACTCTTCTCCCACACCCAGCAGGAAGCCGAATACGCGCAGTCGAGCATGAAAACCTTCCTGGATACCGTGCACAGGCAGATGCGTCTGGTCACCGGAATTAACGTCAGTGTGCAGCTACTGAACTATTTCCTGGCCTTTAGCGTGGCAGCCGTATCCATCTGGCTCTGGAGCGACAGTGCCATCAGTGTTGGCGCCATAGCGATTGCCGTCAGCCTGGCTCTGCGCCTCAACGGCATGTCGCAATGGATAATGTGGGAAATCAGCTCACTGTTTGAAAATATAGGGACAGTGGCCGATGGTATGAGCACCCTGTCCAAACCCACCCGCATTCTGGATGCCGAAGACGCCAAAGCCATTTTGGTTGAGCAAGGGCAAATCGATTTCGATAAGGTCAGCTTTCACTATGGAGAACAGAGCGGTGTGCTGGAAGGCCTGGATTTACAGATCAAGCCAGGTGAAAAAGTCGGTCTGGTGGGGCGCTCGGGTGCCGGTAAGTCCACCTTGGTCAATCTGCTGATGCGTTTTCATGATGTGGAAAAGGGAAAAATTCTGATAGACGGTCAGGATATCCGTAAAGTTACCCAGGATTCGCTGCGCTCACAGATAGGCATGGTGACTCAGGATACCTCCTTGCTGCACAGATCCATCAGAGAAAATATTCTTTATGGTCGTCCCGATGCCACGGAAGAGGAACTGGAGCAGGCGATCATCAAGGCCCAAGCCAGTGAATTCATCGCCTCTTTGACAGATCCGTCGGGAAATACCGGGCTGGATGCCCAGGTGGGTGAACGGGGCGTCAAATTATCCGGCGGTCAAAGGCAGCGTATTGCCATCGCCAGAGTGCTATTGAAAGATGCGCCAATATTGATCCTGGATGAAGCCACCTCGGCACTCGACTCGGAAGTGGAAGCAGCAATTCAGGAAAGCCTCTATCAACTGATGGAAGGAAAAACCGTTATCGCTATCGCCCACAGACTATCAACCATAGCCGCAATGGATAGATTGATAGTGCTGGATCAGGGCAAAGTGGTCGAACAAGGCAGCCATCAGGAACTGATCCGCAGCAAAGGAATTTACGCCCAGCTGTGGGCTCACCAAACAGGCGGTTTTATCGGTGTAGACTGAGATATCTTTACCGCCCTGCTTTTCGGCATAGAACAACATTTCAGGAAGCCATCACGGCTTCCTGGTTTTTTAAGCCTTCCATACCATATAAAGAGACACTCACCTTGACTAACTGCCACATACTTATTCAAGTAGCGACTTTTTATTCAAGTAGTAACTAGGCGGGTATCCGGGCAAAACAATCTGGCGTATCGGTAATGAGGCCTGTGCCTGATAAGAGCAGTTAATAAGAACTGCATTTTAGAGCCACGTTTCGATACATGGTTGGATAAATACTCTAACAAGCCATTCGGGGTTAGAGCGTACTTTTGCTAGGACGCAAACGTTGAAGAAACAGATAACAAAAAACCACCCTGAGGTGGTTAGTGTTTCTCTTGAAGAGAGAATCTATGGTGGAGCTAGACGGGATCGAACCGTCGACCTCTTGCATGCCATGCAAGCGCTCTCCCAGCTGAGCTATAGCCCCGAAATTCTGTCAAAAACAAAATCTCTTGAAAAATGTGGCATCCCCTAGGGGATTCGAACCCCTGTTACCGCCGTGAAAGGGCGGTGTCCTAGGCCTCTAGACGAAGGGGACCCCGGACTCACGTTTTAGACTCTGTGAAAGGAGTACAGGTTTTGCGAAACACTGCAAAATGTGGCATCCCTTAGCGGATTCGAACCACGGTTACCGCCGACTCTCTACCCAGAGAAAGTGGGCGCTGTCCTAGGCCTCTTGGCTAAGCCAAGCCCGGACTCACTGTTCACACTCTGTGATAACAGTATTTGGTGGAGCTAGACGGGATCGAACCGTCGACCTCTTGCATGCCATGCAAGCGCTCTCCCAGCTGAGCTATAGCCCCGAAATTCTGTCAAAAACAAAATCTCTTGAAAAATGTGGCATCCCCTAGGGGATTCGAACCCCTGTTACCGCCGTGAAAGGGCGGTGTCCTAGGCCTCTAGACGAAGGGGACCCCGGACTCACGTTTTAGACTCTGTGAAAGGAGTACAGGTTTTGCGAAACACTGCAAAATGTGGCATCCCCTAAGGAATTCTAACCACGGTTACCGCCGACTCTCTACCCAAAGAAAGTGGGCGCTGTCCTAGGCCTCTAGGCTAAGCCAACCCCGGACTCACTGTTTAGACTCTGTGAAAGGAGTACAGGTTTTACGAAACACTGCAAAATGTGGCATCCCTTAGCGGATTCGAACCACGGTTACCGCCGACTCTCTACCCAGAGAAAGTGGGCGCTGTCCTAGGCCTCT